>CALGIB010000386.1 GCA_937915955.1 uncultured Pseudomonadota bacterium | reverse complement strand
AGGCCAGCACGTCGCCGACCTCGGGCGCGGCGTCCGCGTCCAGGGCCCAGGTCGCCTCGCCGCCGAAGACGGGCTCGCCCCGGGACATCGGCAGCGCCAGCACCTGCATCGGCTGCCCCTGCTCGGCCTCGGCCTCGGCCTCCAAGCCCACCAGCGCGAGCTCGTCCAGGGCCTCGGGCAGCACGACGTCGAACCCGAAGTCCTCGACCCGCTGGCCGTCGACCAGGATCGCCAAGGCCGCCTCGCTGAGCTCGACACCAGGGGTGACGACCAGCCAGTCGCGATCCTCGCCCAGGAAGCTGCCCTCGATCTCCAGGCTCAGGCCCAGGGTCGGCTCGAAGCCCAGCACCTCGTTGCCGGCCAGCGCCTCGCCGGCCTCGAAGTAGCGGGCCATGAGCGTCGTGGTCTCGCCCGCCAGCAGCGCCGGGCGCTCGGGGATCAGGTCCTCGCGGTCGATCATCAGCGGGCCGTGAGGCAGGAGCTGCACCTGATCGGGGAAGCGCACCTCGGCCAGCGCGCTGCCTCGGCGCTCGCCCTCCTCGTCGACCAGGAAGAGCTCGACGGGCCCCTCGCCCACGGCCAGGATGTCGGCCTCGACCTCGAAGGCGTGACCGTCCGAGTCCAGATCGAGGCGCTGCTCGACGATCTGGAGGACCTCGGGATCGTCGACCTCGATGGTCCAGCCGGTGTGGTCCCGAATCCAGCGGTGGTTGGCCTCGATCTGGAAGCTGGCGCCGCGCACATACGGGCTGTTCAGTCTGTCCTTTCGGGTGACCCCGAAGTCGAAGGTCAGGTCGGTCGTGTCGCTGAAGACGGCGGGGTCTTCGGTGCAGGCCAGGGCGAGCGCCAGGATCATCGGGGGTCTCCTCTCTCTCGGGTGCCACCCGCTTTGCAGGAAGCGTGCCCCCCTGGGATTCCAGCACCTTGGGGGCCGCTCCGGCCGAGACCGCGACGCCGATGTCAGCCCCTCTGCTCCAGCCAGCGCTGCTCGAGGGACTGGCCGCGCCTCACCTCCAGCACCTCGAGGCCCTCGGCCAGGAGCAAGGGCAGGACCGCGCCGTTGATGGCGCCGACGTCGACGCCGGGGGGCCCCTGGACCACCAGGGAGCCGTCGAGCTCGAGGTGGAGATCCGGGAGCTTCGTCCTGAGGGTCTCGAGGTCGGGCTGCCCCCGAAGCAGGTAGGTGACGCGGTGCCCTACGCGCGTGACCTCGTCCATGGAGCCCTGCAGCACGCGACGGCCGAGCTCCATCATGACGACGAAGTCACAGGCCGCCTCGAGCTCGGACAGGATGTGCGAGCTGATGAGGAGCGTGCGCTGCCCGCGCTGAGCCCGGAACACGTCCCGCAGCCTCACCACCTGATCCGGGTCGAGGCCGCTGGTGGGCTCGTCCAGCAGGACCAGCTCGGGATCGCCCAGCAGCGCCTGCGCCACGGCGACGCGACGGCGCATGCCGTGGGAGAGCTGCTTGATGCGCTGGGCGCGCCGGTCACCCAGGTCGACGAGCTCCAGGCAGCGCTCGGCCTCCCTCCGCGCGCCCTCGCGGGACATGCCCTGGAGGCGGGCGTAGAAGACCAGCAGGTCCATCACCGAGGTGTGAGGGTTCAGCTCGCAGTCCTGCGGGAGCAGCGTCACCCGTCCGCCGTGCTTCACCGGGTCGAAGGGCCCCAGCCCGAGCAGGTCGACGCTGCCTTCGTCGGGCTTGAGCACGCCGCCGACGATGCCGAAGGTGGTGGTCTTGCCCGCGCCGTTGGGGCCGACCAGGCCGCAGACCACGCCTCTGGGGATCTCCAGGTCCAGGCCGACCAGGGCCCGGTTGGAGCCGTAGGCCTTCTTCACGCCGCTCAGCCGCAGCGCCAGGCTCATGCGTCCCTCCTGAGCAGCACGGCGTGGCCGGCCATGAAGTAGCTGAGCCCGAGGGCCAGCAGCATCGCAGCGGCGGGGGCGCGGTCCGCGAGCCCGGGCCGCCACAGATCGATCTTGTGCACGTTGGGCCAGATGGGCGAGAGCCCGTCGATGAGCAGCGGGGCGTAGGCGACGACGTCGTCGACCTGGCTGGCCGTGCCCGCGACGCTGACCGCGATGAGCGCGAACAGGCCCAAGGCGCGGCTGCCGTTGACCGACCGGGTCACCTGGCTGACGCCCAGCGACAGGCCCAGGAACGCGAAGCCGTAGACCCAGGTTCGAGCCCCCAGGCGCAGCAGCCACCAGGCGGTCTCGGCGCCCTCGAAGCTGGCCATGGTGAAGGCGGCCACGAGCCAGACGCCCACCGCCCCGGCGAAGACCATGATCGCCATCAACAGCGCCTGGCCCCCGAGCTTTCCGAAAGCCCAGGCGCTGCGGCTGGTGCGGAACAGCGCGAAGCGGGCCGAGCCGGTGGACAGCTCGCTGGAGATCGCGTCGCTGCTGGTGAAGACCACCAGCGCCGGCAGCCCGAACAGCGCCAGCCAGCCGTAGAACAGCGCGATCGGCGGCACGCTGATCAGCTCGGCGGCGAGCTCCGGATCGTGCAGCAGGTTGGCCAGCACCTCCTGGAACTGCTGGGACTCCATGAGCGACTGCGTCATCGTGCCGGCCTTGTCCGTCGAGGCGACGGCCAGCTGCTCGGCCAGCGTGTTCTCGAGCTCCTTGAGCACCTCGACGAAGGTGGCCGTGGCGACCATCGCGCCCGCGAGGTGGATCACGAGGAGCGCCAGGAACTTCCTGGATCGCACGGACTCCCAGAGGTCGAACCAGGCGACGAGCGCGGCGTCCCGGAGCACCTAGAGGCCGGGCTGCCTGGGCCCGTCACCGGCCCCCTGGCCGCCCGGTCCGAAGCCCGCGGCGTCCATGTCCTCGACGGTCTCGCGGAAGCCCTCGAGATCCAGGTGGTTCCAGATGGTCTGGGCGTCGGGGTCGGCGCCCCCTCCGTTCTCGGCGACGATGGCGTCCAGCTCGACCTGAGCCTCGTACAGCACGCCCGTCACATCGTGGGAGACCCCGAGCACGTCCTGGGCCTCGGGCTCCTCGTCGGACAGCATCAGGTCGACGACGTCCTCGCCCAGGTAAGCCAGCTCGTCGTTCATGCGGGAGATGACCGCGTCGGCCCGAGCGACCTGCTCGTCGTTCAGATCAGCCTGCTCGATCAGCGCGGCCCGGGACTGCCGAGCCCGCATGCGCTGTGCGTCGACGGCCAGATCGAAGCGCTCCATCGGGGGCATCTGATCCCAGTCCTCCTGGGACTGGTCGCCCTCGACGACCGACAGCTCGGCCTCGCCGTCCTGCTTGCGGTGCATGCGTTGCTCGCCCGGATCGAGCTGCTCGCCCGAGCCCTGGCTGGTCTTGGGGCGACCGAAGGCCTCGCCGAAGCCCGGCATGAGGCTGGAGCCCATCGAGCGCCGACCGGCCTTGGACTCGGCGTCCTCGGCCCGCTGCTCCGCGTCGGAGAGCTGCGCCTTCAAGTCCGCGAGATCACTGCGGGGGCCGAGGCCGCCGAGGAGGAAGCCGCCGACGAGGCCGAGGGCTGCAAAGCCGATGCGCTTGATCATGGGCACCACGTAAGCGCAAGAACGGCGGCGTACAGGTGACCGGGGAGCAGGACGGCGACGACCAATTGGTATACTAAGCTGCTCATATACTTAGTAGCTAAGCAGTCCGGTCGCCCCGCCACCCCCTGTGAGACCACAGAGGGGTCACGACTCGGTCCGGAACGGCGACCTTGCCTGCACGGAGGCCACCATGCTCACGCTCCTGCTCGCCTGCTCGGGCACCCCCGAGGACAGCTCCCCCGCCGGTGACGACACCGGCGCGCCCCACGACAGCGAGGCGCAGCTCGAGTGCGACGACGGCCAACAGGCCTCGGGCGAGGTCTGCGAGGACATCGACGAGTGCAGCGGCGGTGGCCACGACTGCTCGGAGTGGGAGCTCTGCGTCAACACCGAGCCCTGGTGGACCTGCGAGGAGGGCCCGGTGAACACCGACCTCTTCCCTCTGGCCCTCGACGACAGCGACGTCTACGGCACCATGACTCCCGGACCGGACGGCAGCTTCTACCTGTCGAGCTACTCCCTGGGCTCGATCATCACCGTCGCCTGGGACGGCACCCAGACGGCGACGAGCCTGTGGTCATCGAAGCAGATGCAAGGCGTCTGGTACGACACGGTGGGCCAGCAGCTCTACATGTTCGGCTCGGGCCAGCTCTACACCGTCGACATGGCCGAGGCCTCAGCCGAGCTGGTGAAGGGCTTCGCCAGCGAGGACTACCTCGCCCTGGCCCGGGCCCCTGCGGGCTGGGGAGACCACGGCGGCGAGATCGTCGTCTCGGGTCGGTCGCGACAGGACGGAACGGGGCGGGTCTGGACCTTCGACCCCGCGGCCCCGGCGAACACGATGACCGGAATCTGGGAGGGGGAGACC
>CALGIB010000385.1 GCA_937915955.1 uncultured Pseudomonadota bacterium | reverse complement strand
AACCACTCGGCCACCGAGACCGACGCCACCGACGGCGTCGACGAGGACTGCGACGGCACCGACGAGTGGGACGCGGACGGCGACGGGCACCGGGACTCGGCCCGGGGCGGGGACGACTGCGACGACGCAGACGCCAGCGTCAGCCCCTCAGCCTCGGAGGTCTGCTACGACGGCACCGATCAGGACTGCGACGGCAGCGGCGACGAGTACGACTGCGACGGGGACGGCCACGACAGCGACGCCTACGGCGGGGCGGACTGCGACGACACCGACGCCACCATCCACCCCTACGCCACCGAGTACGTCTACGACGGCGTCGACAGCGACTGCGACGGCACGGACGACTACGACGACGACGGGGACGGCTACCAGGTCGACTGGTACGGTGGGGACGACTGCGACGACACCGACGCCAGCGTGAACCCCCTGGCCACCGAGGTCTGGTACGACGGCATCGACCAGGACTGTGACGGGGCCAGCGACTACGACCAGGACGGGGACGGCTACGACCTGGACACCTACGGCGGCTCGGACTGCGACGACGAGGACGCAGACATCTGTCCGGGCTGCGCGGAGACGGCCTACGACGGCATCGACCAGGACTGCGACGGGGCGGACTCCGAGGACGTCGACGGCGACGGGCACGCCGACGTGGCCCAGGGCGGGGACGACTGCGACGACGCCGACGCCAGCGTGAGCCCCTCGGCCAGCGAGGTCTACTACGACGGCTTCGACCAGAACTGCGACCCCAGCGACGAGTACGACGCGGACGGGGACGGCCAGGACAGCGACAGCTACGGCGGCACGGACTGCGACGACTCGCGGAGCTCCGTCTACCTGGGCGCGCCCGAGCGCTGGTATGACGGCCGGGACCAGGACTGCGCCGGGGACGACGACTACGACCAGGACGGGGACGGCTACCAGGTCATCGCCTGGGGCGGCGACGACTGCGACGACGTCCGCAGCGACGTGAACCCCGGGGTCGAGCAGGATCTCTGCGACGGCCGGGACGCGGACTGCGACGGCGAGATCGACGAGGACGAGGACTGCGACCCGGTCGGGGACGACCCGGTCGGGGACGACCCGGTCGGGGACGACACGGGGGCGCCGACGGACGACACGGGGGCGCCGACGGACGACACCGGCATCAGCCCGGTGGACGACACGGGCGCCAGCGTGGACAGCGACGAGCCGGTCGACGGCTCAGGGGGCCGCTACGTCGCGCCTCCGGATGAGGGCTGCGGCGGCTGCGCCTCGGAGGGCGGGGGGCTGTTCTCGAGCGGCGGGCTGCTGGCCCTGATGCTGGTGCTCAGTGGATGTACTCGTCGTCGGAGTCCCGCCCGCCGTCGATGACGGTGAACCTCTCGAGCTCCTTCTCGACGTTCCGGGCCTTCCAGCGCAGGACAAGCTTCTTCCACTGGTCGGGGCCGATGCGCATGTAGGCGAAGGCGCCGATCCAGCCGCCCAGCAGCATCGCGCTGCCCAGGTCCCGCTGCGCCAGGAAGTAGAGCAAGGCCAGCACGCCGCTGCCCCAGGCCACCCAGGCCGCCTTGATCGGCAGCACGAACATCAGGCGGATGGTCGCGTTGGGCAGGGTCAGGCCGAAGAAGACCACCAGGGCCGTGATCAGCGGGTTCAGGCCCGTGAACGGGACCGGCGACGCCACCGCCCCCGCGATGTCCGCGACCGAGGTGAACAGGGCGGCGACGGCGGCGCTGATGGCCAGCCCCACCAGCATGCGCCGCTTGCCCATCAGGCGCTCGACGGGCCCGAGGAAGAAGAGCAGGATCAGCCAGTCCAGGGCAGCGTCGATCACGCCTGGGGAGTTGAACAGCAGGGCGGTCGCGGGCTGCCACGGCCACCAGTGTCCCCCGCCGATGCGGTTGAGGAAGACCCAGCCGCTGAGGTCGACCTGGAACCAGTACAGCAGCACCAGCTCGACGATATACGCGCTGATCAAGACGATGAGGGCCCGCTTGGTCAGCTCCGTGAACTCAATCCCGAAGCCGGCTGGGACGCCACTGGTCGGACCACGCATGGTCCGGGAAGTAACCGCTGACCCTGCCAGGGCAAGGCGATGAGCTGGCTGCTGGTCCGAGTTTCCTGGGCGCACCTCTCAGGCGGCGTGTACCCGAGCCACCAGCTTGAGCTCGAGATCCAGGGCGACGGGGTGCGGGCGGTCTACAGCGCGCGCATCCCCACCCATGAGGTCGTGGAGGAGCTCGAGGCCCTGCGCCAGGCCGGGGACCCGCTGGCCGCCGACGCTCAGGCCTTCAGCGACCGCAAGATGGACGAACTGCGGGACAACCTGGCGCTGAGGCTGGACGGCGAGCAGGCGGTCTGGCAGCGGCGCGAGGACGACGCCAAGGGCAACAGCAAGTACCTCTACTACGACCAGGTCTTGTGGCTGGGGCTCTCCGAGGGGCCCCACGAAGTCCAGATCAGCAACGGCAACGTGCCCGATCAGGTCTGCTACTTCATGGTCACCGCCAGGCTCGATCCCGCCTGGGTCATCGAGGAGACGAGCCTGCTCTTCTTCGACGAGGGCGAGCTCAAGCGCAACCGGGACGGCCGCTGGCGCATGGACGAGGACGCGCGCGAGCTGACGATGTCGCTGCGACCGGCCACCTGGCTGGAGTCCTTGGAGCGCGAGGACGGCCGGCAGCTGACCGTCGTCGAGGCGCTGCCGCCGCGGCGGTCCACGGGCTCGCTGGTGGTCGTCGGCCTCGTGGCGCTGGCGCTGGGCGGGCTGGGGCTGGGCCTGCGCTCGAGGCACTAGACGAGCTGCTCGCGCCGGCTGACGATGGCCTTCTGCAGCGCGGTGACGCTGGGCTGCAACAGGTAGGCCAGGCTGGCCGTCAGCG
>CALGIB010000384.1 GCA_937915955.1 uncultured Pseudomonadota bacterium | reverse complement strand
AGCCCGCGCTGCTCGAGGCGAGCTCGGGCCGTGCCGAAGCCGGAGTCCAGGGCCAGGGCGCGCTCCAGCCAGAGCGTCTCCAGCGCCTCGTCGCCCAGGGCCCCGGCGACCTGGTCCCAGGCCACGCGCGCGGTCACGGGCTGCGCGTCCAGGAAGCTGCCCTTGACCCAGCCGGTCACCGGGTGCTCCTCGGGGCGGTCCAGCAGGCGCACCTGGACCATGTCGTCCCGCTCGGCCAGGACCTCGACCGGCGTGTTGATGCGCAGCCAGCCCTCCACCCGGGACTCGGGCGCCTCGTCGAGGTGAAGGGCGAGCAGGCTGGCCTGGACGTAGAGCATTCGGACCTCCGCCCGCCTGCACAGCAAAGCACGTGCCCGGCCCGGGCCGGGATCCCGGCCCGGGATCTACGCCGAGTAGATCCGTCGGCGCAGGCGACGCGAGGGCTTGGCCCCCCAGAGCTGGCGCACGGTGGGCCCCGCGCGCGTGTGCCCCCAGCCGGCCAGGGCCTCGGCCACCTCGTGGAACCAGACCCGTCGCCCCATCCGGGTGTACCAGCGCATGCCTCGCCCCGACTCGGGGTCGCTGGGCGCCAGGATCCGCCTGAGCGCCTGGGGCCGCGCCTGGACCAGGACCTCGACGGCCTTCACGGCAGCGAAGAGCTGCGCGGGGCTGAGCGCCTCGCACTCCAGCACCTGGTGCTTGTAGTCCCAGCGCCGCGGGTCGGTCTGGATGACGCGAGTCTCGGCGACCTCGTCGAAGAAGGGGGTCCAGCGATGCGGGGTGACGAAGAGGGTCTGTACCTGATCCGGATCGTAGGCCAGCAGCTGACGGAGTCCGTGCAGGAGCGAGGCCGGGGTCTCCTGCTGGAAGCCCACCACCCAGGTCGCCATGGACAGGATGCCGTGCTGCCGGAGCAGGCGGATGGCCTCGCGATCGTGCGTCGTGCTGCCGCCCTTGTTGATGAACTTGAGGGTCTCGGGGTCGGTGCTCTCCATGCCCAGCAGGAAGCGCACCACGCCGGCCTCTCGGTACAGATGCAGGATGTCGGCGTCCCGCACGATGTCGTCGGCGCGGGTCGAGCCGACCAGGGCCACGGGCACGTCCTCGGCGATCAGCGCCTCGAGGAAGGCCCTCCAGTGGCGGCGCGAGGCGGTGGGGTTCTCGTCGGCGAGGTTGATCAGCTCCACGCCGTGCATCCGATACAGACTGGCGATCTCCTTGGCGAACAGCACCGGATCGCGATGCCGCCAGCGCGTCCAGAAGTCGAACTGTCCGCAGTAGGTGCAGGTGTGCGGACAGCCGCGTGAGAACTGCAGCACCACGGCCCGGCGGCCTCCGTAGTAGCTGTAGTCGGCGTGGTCGATCAGCTCCCAGCCCACACGCTGGGCGTCCAGGTCGGTGATGACCGGGGCGGAGCCGGTGGCCTCGGGCCCCTGCTCTCCTCGGAAGGCGAGGCCCGGGATGGCGGCCAGGGGCAGCCCCTGCTCCAGCGCGTGGATCAGGCGGACGACGGTCTGCTCGCCCTCGCCTCGCACCACCACGTCGATGGCGGGCTCGGCGTCCAGGACCTCGCTCCAGTGGTAGGTCGGAAAGACCCCACCCACGACCACGTGCAGATCGGGCAGGCGCTCGCGCAGCCCTCGGGCCAGCGCGGCGATGGTCGGCTGGGCCGAGGTCGACCCGGAGTGGCCCATCAGCACGGCCTCGGGGGAGCGCGCCGCCACCTCGGCGAGGAGCTGCTCGATGGGCAGGTCCAGGCGGTCCGCGTCCAGCAGGTGGACCTGGTGACCAGCGTCCAGCAGCGGGCCCCCGAGCGCGAGCAGCCCCAGCGGGGGCAGGTGGTCGTCGGGGATCCTCGAGCCGATCGCGGTGTGCGGCGGGTTGATCAGCAGGATGCGCATTCGGTCCTCCTCGCAGGATCCCCTATGCAGGCGGTGGGGGCCCCGAGCCGGGCTCCGCAGGTTCTCCGGAGGGCCTGCACAGGGCCGGCACGAGGCCGCCCGATCCGCCGCGCGCCCGGCTCTAGAGAGCGCGGGCGTAGAAGGCGGCGAGGTCGGCGCGCAGCTTCTTCCGGGACGGCTCGTGGAAGTACATCATGTGTCCGGCCGGGTAGTCGCAGACCGTGACGTTGGCGGCCAGCTCGGGGTCCACGCCCAGGTGCGCGATGGTGTACTCGGCGGCGAAGAAGGGCGTCGCCAGGTCGTAGACGCCGCTGCCGACGTAGACCTCGAGGTGGGGGTTGGCGACCAGGGCCTTGCGAAGGTCCTCGGTCGTGTTCACGAAGCCGAGTCGACCCTCGGTGCCCCAGCGCCAGCCCTGGTTCACGTCCATGCTGAGCACCTCGTACAGATCCTCGCTCTCAAAGCCGATCTCGCGACGCAGGAAGTCGTTCACGGCTGAGGTGTAGGCGGACAGGGGCGCGTCGTAGCTGGGGTCCCGCTGGAGCTGCTGGCCGTGGGGGTCCAGGTCCGGGCCGACGTAGCGACCGTCCAGGCGACCGATGGTCTGGCTGCCCCGACCGAGCAGGGTGCGGGCGAACCAGAGGTAAGGGATGCGCAGCCCCCGGCGCTCGATCTCCTCGGCGGGCAGGCCCGTGTAGGCGGCCAGCCGCGCGGCGACCTCGGACCGGCGCGCGCCGGACAGGGCCGAGCCCTGGAGCAGAGCGGGGGCGTAGACCTCGAGGGCGTAGGTGCGGGCCTCGGCCAGCCAGGCCTCGAGGCTGCCAGGGGGCTGGACGACGCCGTGGTAGGCGGCCAGCGCCGCGAAGCTGGGCAGGTAGAGCAGGTGCGGCAGGTCGTTGCCGGGCTCGGCCACGAAGGTCTGGAAGTTCAGCGCCAGGCTGATCAGCACCACGCCGGACAGGGCGATGCCGCGGTCCTGAAGGTAGAGGGCCAGGCCTCCGCTGCGGGTGGTGCCGTAGGACTCGCCCGCCAGGAACTTCGGGCTGGTCCAGCGGCCGTTGCGGCTGCACCAGCGCTGGATGAACTCGCCGATGGACTCGACGTCTTCCTTGACCGAGTGGAACTCCTTGTCCTCGACCTTGCCGACCGCGCGGCTGAAGCCGGTGCCGACCGGGTCGATGAAGACCAGATCGGTCAGGTCCAGGATGCCCTCGAGGTTGTCCACGAGGTGGTTCGGCGGCGGCGGCGCGCTGGCGATGTCGGGGATCTCGACCCGCTTGGGCCCCAGGGCGCCGAACTGCAGCCAGACGGCGGAGCTGCCCGGGCCGCCGTTGAAGCAGAAGGTCACGGGGCGCTGCCGAGGGCTGTCGGTGTCCAGCACGTAGGCGACGGAGAAGACGCTGGCGCGCTCCTTGCCGTCCTTGCCCCTCAGGTTCAGGGTGCCAGCGGTCACGGTGTAGGGGCCCCAGGGCCCCGTGAGCTGCTCGCTGGCGCTGCGCTCGGGCCGCTCGACCTCCACGCGCTCGGGGGTCTCGCTCTTGTCCGACTCGCTCATGCCGTCACTCCTGCAGGGCGTGCTCCAGCGCCTGGCGGAGGCCCGCGATGCGGAAGGGCTTCTCGAGGAAGACCTCACCTCGGGCCAGGCGTGCGCGCACGTCGGGGTGGTCGACGTAGCCCGACATGTAGACCACCGCGAGGCCCGGGTGCTGCGGCTTCATCCGGTCGGCCAGCTCCGTGCCCAGCATGCCGGGCATCAACACGTCCGTGAGCAGCAGATCCAGCGGCCCGCTGTAAGCGAGCGCCTCGATGGGGCCCTCGGCGGTGGAGACCTGGAAGTCCAGGCGCCCGAGCATGCGTGCGGTGACCTCGAGCACCAGCGGATCGTCGTCGACCACCAGGACGCGACGCCCGCGGGCGGCGGCGGCGCGGTCGGGCGGCTCCTCGATGTCGCCGGGTTCGGCCAGGGGCAGGTGCAGCTCGAACCGGCAGCCCAGCTCCGGCGATGTCTCCAGCGTGACGAAGCCGCCGGCCTGCGTGCAGGCGGAGTAGACCCGGGACAGGCCAAGGCCGACGCCCACGGGGCCATGGGTCGGCAGGTTGGGCTCGAAGCAGCGCGCGGCCTGCTGCTCGCTCATCCCGCGGCCGTCGTGCACCAGGCGCAGCACGCGGTAGCGCCCGGCGCACGCGCCCAGGGTGAGGCGCGCGGCGCCTTCGTCCAGCAGGCGCTCGTCGAGGTCGACCCGCACCACCCCCGCGCCCGACTCCCGCGCGTGCAGGCACAAGGACGCCAGGGCGTGCTGGAGCGACTCCCGATCGGCCAGGACCCAACACTCCAGCAGCTCGATCTGCAGATCGGCGTCGGGACCCAGGACGCTGCGCAGCAGGGGGAGCTCGCCGCGCACGACCCGGCCCAGGTCCATGGCGCCCACGCTGCCCGGGCGGCCCTGGCTGAAGTCCAGCAGCCCCCGGACGAGCAGGCGCGCGCGCTCGGTGGCGTCCTCGATCCGGAGCAGTCCGGCCCGCTCCTGGGGCAGGCGCCGCAGCATCAGCGAGGTCGTGCCTCGGATCACCTGCAGCAGGTTGTTGAAGGCGTGGGCCACGCCTCCGCTGAGGCTGCGCAGCGCGTCGATGGGCTGGGCCCGCCGCTGCAGCGCCTCGAGCTGGATGCGCTCGCTGATGTCGCGGTTGAAGCAGCCGATGCGCCCCTGCCCCAGATCCACGACCCTGGCTTGGACCCACAGCATCAGGCCGTCCTTGTGACGGTGACGGATGACGCCCTCCCAGCGCCCCCAGCGCTCCAGGCTGGCCAGCACCTCCTCGAGGCGCGCGTCGCCGAAGTCCGTCTGCAGCAGCAGGCGCCCGTTCTGGCCCAGCGCCTCGGCGGGGCTCCAGCCGTACATGCGCTCGGCCGCCGGATTCCAGCTCAGGATGCGGAGCTGGCTGTCCATGGAGACGATGGCGTCGCCAGCTCGATCGACGAGCGTGAGGGCGAGCTGATCGATGCTGGCGTCGTCGACCAAGGGGGCTCCAGGAGGCGAGTC
>CALGIB010000383.1 GCA_937915955.1 uncultured Pseudomonadota bacterium | reverse complement strand
CGAGCCCGAGCCCGTGCCCGTGGCCTCGCCGCCTGGGCTGGTGATGCCAGGACAGAGCCTGGTCGACGACGCGCCTCCGCCTCCGCCCCCCGAGCCGAAGATGCTGCGCTCGGAGCACTCGCCCACGCTGCCGCCGATGGCCGCCGAGCTGGACGAGGATCGGCCCGAGGATCTGGCCGAGATGCTCTTCGAGCTGTCCTTCGACATCATGATGGCGGAGAGCATCCCGGACGCCTGCCGCCTGGCGCTTCAGCAGCTGCACGACCTGGTCGCGGCCGAGGCTGGTGCGGTGCTCTACAGCGACATCAACTCGGTCGGACTCAGCTTCATGGCGGCCTTCGGGCCGGCCTCGAAGCAGCTGATCGGCAAGACGATCAGCTTCGAGACCGGGGTCGCCGGCTTCTGCCATCAGTACGGCGTCGGGCTGGTGCTGCAGGACACCGTCCGGGACCAGCGCCACGACAAGAGCGTGGATGAGGCCGTCGGCTTCCAGACCCGCTCGCTGCTGGCGGCCCCGATCCTCAGCCCCGGCGGTCACACCTACGGCTGCCTGGAGCTGCTCAACGCGCCCGAGCGCTTCCGCGACTGGCACCTCGAGGCGGCCCAGGGCATCGCGAGCGCGCTGGGTGACTTCGCGAACCGTCACGAGGGCAGGTAGAGCCTGGAGTCGCCTCGGCTTCTGGCCCAGGAGGACGGCTGGAGCTGGCTGTACAAGCCGCCCGGTCTGCCGGTGTTTCCGCCCCACTCGGACCCCCTGGGCCCCTGCCTGCTGCGCTGGTGGTCGGATCAGCGCGAGCTCCCGGGGTTTCCCGCTGGCTTCGAGGGTGGGCTGGCCCATCGCCTGGACGTCAGCACCTCGGGCGTGGTCCTTGCCTGCCATGACCCGGAGGTCCTGGGGCGGGCCCGGGAGGCCTTCGCGGACAAGCGGCTGCGGAAGACCTACCGCTTCCTGAGCTCCGCCCCGGTCGGCTTCGATCGTGTCGATGTGTCCCTGGCCGTGGCCCACGACCGCAAGCGCCGGGACCGGATGGTGGTCCGACGCGGGCCCCGCAGCACCCATCGCGGTCGCTGGTACCCGGCTCGAACCGAGCTCCGCAGGGTGACGGGGGCGCTCTGGGAGGCGCGCATCGAGACTGGCGTGATGCACCAGATCCGGGTCCACGCGGCGTCCGCGGGGCTGCCCCTGGACGGGGACCGGATCTACGGCGGCGCGCCGCTCGAGGTCGCGCCCGAGGGCGTGGACTTCGCCCTGCACCACGCCCGCATGGGGGGCTGGGGGGCTTGTCCCTACTGCCCGCCGCCCGCCTGGTGGCCGATCGGATCGGGGCGGACAGTTTCTGGTCGGTGAGCGGGTGATGGTGTGGGAGATGGAACTCCAACAGCTGCTCCTGCTCGTCCTCGCCCTCGCCGCCATCGGCTTCGCGCTCGCCTGGCGCGTGGCCGTAGGCAGGGGCTCCCGGCGCAGCAAACGAACGACCCGCCATGCCCTCGCGGCCGAGACGCGCGCCGAGGCTCTGCTCGAGGACCTCGGGTACGAGGTGGTCGAGCGGCAGGCCGGTCGGGCCTGGTCCTTCCTGGTCGACGGCGAAGCGGTGGAGGCCAGCGTGCGCGCCGACCTGCTCGTGCAGCGGGACGGGGCGCTCTACGTGGCCGAGGTCAAGACCGGCTCTAGGGCCCCAGACCCCTGCTTCCCCGCCACGCGCCGGCAGCTGCTCGAGTACCTGATGGTGTTCCAGCCCGACGGACTGCTCCTGGTCGACATGGAGCAGGAGACCGTGATGGAGGTGGAGTTCCCCGTCGGCTTCAGCTGACGGCGCAGACCTCGCGCACCGTGGCCTCGACCCGATCCAGGGCGGCCGCGAGCTCGTCCATGCCCACCGCGCCGATGCTCATCCGGAACCAGCCCGTCTCGACCTCCAGACCGAAGGCCCGGAAGGGCACCACCGCCGTCCGGGCCCCGTCCAGCAGCAGCAAGCGGATCTGCTCGTTCGTCTCGATCACCCCGCCGTCTGGCAGGCTGCGCCCGACGAGGTCCACCTGGATGGACAGGTAGATGGCCCCCTGAGGGGCGATGGCGCGCACGGGCAGTCCGGCGGCGGCCATCTCGGAGAAGCGCTGGTGAATCAGGTTCAGCCGGGCCTCGAGCTGGGGACGGAACTCGTCCAGCCAGGCGTCGATCACCTCGTCCCGCTCCAGCAGCCAGGCGGTGGCCATCTGCTCCGGGCGGGGCGCCCAGGCGCCGACATGCCCGATCAGGGCCTTGAACTTGCCCTGGATGTGGGGCGGCACCACCCCCCAACCCACTCGCAGGCCGGTGCCCGCGAAGTTCTTGCTGATCGCGTCGATGTAGACGCAGGTCGGGGCGATCGCCGGACACAGCGAGATCGGGTCGGCGTGCTGGGTGTCGCCGTAGGTCAGCATCCAGTAGACCATGTCGTAGAGCAGGAACAGCGGCCGCTGATCCGTGCCTTCCCGGCGGGCGTTCTCCGCCACGATGGCCTCGCAGATGGCCTTGAGCTCGTCCGGGTCGATGCACGTGCCGCAGGGGTTCAGCGGGCTGTTCAGGTGCAGGATCCGGGCCGTCCTCAGGTGCGGCCGCAGCGACTCCAGGGTCGGCATGAAGCCGTCCTCGGGCGTGGTCGGGACCAGCACCGCTTCGGCGCCGTTGAGGTAGGCGTAGTACTCGTTGTTCCAGCTGGGGACGGCGTAGACCAGCTCGTCGCCGGGCTCCAGCAGCAGCATGTAGGTGGCGTACAGGGGCGGGCGTGCGCCGCTGCCGACCACGATGGCCTCCATGGGCACGGCCAGGCCCAGGCGCCGCTCGTAGAAGCCCGCGATGGCCTGGCGCAGCTCGAGGATGCCGTCGGCGGGTGGGTAGTTGGTGTGGCCCTCGCCGACGAAGCGCTGGATCGCCGCGCGCAGCGGCTCGGGGGCCTGGAAGTGGGCGGGGGAGAAGTCGCCGATGGTCAGGTTGCAGATGTCGGCGCCCTCGGCCTGGCGGTCGCGGACCTGCGTGGCGATTCCCAGGATGCGGCTGCCGATCATGTTCGAGCCCATCGGGTTCAGCGCCTTGACGGCGGCGGCCTTGGCCTCGGGGCCGGTGGGATAGGGCGGTACGATGGGCTGGCTCATGCTCTCTCCAGTGGGCTCGCCCCATACCCCGAGAGCCTTGATCGGGTCCACGGTGTAAGGAACCCGTCACCTGGATCGTTGTCCTCCCGATCCACGAGTTGATCCGCTTGAACCCCCTCTTCCTCCAGCTGCTGCTCCTCAGCCCCGCCCAGGCCCTCGAGGCCTACGTCATCGTCTCCGCGGACGAGCTGCCCGGCGGCGATCCCGTGGTCGAGAGGCCGGAGCGGCCGCAGGTCGGCTTCATCGTGGCCGAGGCCACCACCACGCTCGAGCCCCGGGTCGGCTTCGTCCGGGTCGAGCAGGCGCTCCGCGTCGAGCCGGTGGAGCCGGGCTGGGTGGTGGTCCGTGTCCTGGACGGTCGGGTGCGACTGGACGACAGCAGCGCCGACGTGCACCAGGGGCCGGACGGACACTGGTGGTTCACCGGCTGGGTCGAGCGCCCGACCACCCTGTACGTGCGCGGGACGGTGCTCGCGCCCGCGACCGAGCTCTCGCTGCAGGTCACGCCGGGGGTGCGTCAGCGCGTGGTCTGGCATGCCGACGGCCAGGACACCCAGATCGTGGGCCAGGTCGACGGTCTGCTGGCGCCTACGGACCGCATCGAGGCCAGCTGGCGGCCCCACACCGAGCCACCCCCCGTGGCCGACGTCGTCCAGGCCAGCGTCGCGACCGCCGCCTGGATCGACGAGGACGCGCTGCGGATGCGCAGCCAGGTGCGGTTCCTGGTTCGTCGCGGGAACAAGCAGCGCTTCGAGCTCGAGCTCCCAGCCGGCGCCCAGGAGCTCGAAGTCAGCACCAGCGCAGGCAGCTGGGTTCAGCAGGGCCAGACCCTGGTGATCACGACCGAGGCCCCCGTGGAGGGCGCGCTCGAGGTCAACCTGGACTGGCGACAGGTGTTCCGCAGCGGGGCCACTCAGGTGGCGGGGCCCGAGCCTCGCGGCGTGAACAGCAGCACCCGCACGCTGACGCTGGCTGGCAGCACCGAGATGCTCCTGTCGCCTCGCGCC
>CALGIB010000382.1 GCA_937915955.1 uncultured Pseudomonadota bacterium | reverse complement strand
CCCCTTCCATGCCCCCAATCTCGCCCAGAAGCTCTGTTCCCGCGGCGCCCTTCCCCTTGATCAGATCTGCCAGAGCCTGTGCCTGGGCGACCCCGTAGTCCTTCGCGCCCCCTGCACGCGCCTTGCCCCACGCGGCGACGGCGGCCTTGCCCCCCGTGACCGAGCTGAAGGCACTGCCCAGGGTTCCGTCCGCCCCTCTGGCCATGTTGACGTCCTTCGTGAAGCGAGCGCCGGAGACGCTGATGCGGTCTCGCATCCGGGCGTCTGCCTCCCCGCCCGCAAAGGAGTCCACCACGTGCAGCTGGTCGAAGAGCGCCTTCCCCGCGGTCGTGCCCCCCTCACCAGTTGCGATGTCTGCGAACGTCATCAACTGCGGGGTGCTCATGTCCCCGAATACACTCTCGTGCTCTGGAGACAGCTTGGTGGCTCCTGCAGCCTTCGATCGCGCCGCCTGGCCCATGGCTACCTGCTCCGACGGGGACAAGTTCTCCAGCATGAGGAGCTTGCTGCGCCCTGTCGGGTCGGCGATCATCTCCTCGATCTCTCTGTTCTTGCCGCTGGCCAAGTTGTACGTGCCCATGATTCCGTACGAGACTGCGGCCAGCAGGTTCGCCCCGCGCTTCTCGAAGTGCTGCGCGAACCTCTCCTGCTTCGCTCTGACCGTCCCTATGCCCTGCGCCTTCTTGAGGGCGTCCTCGTAGTTGCCCTCGGCCCCCTCCAGCTGCACCCGCCCGCCGATGTCGATCCCCTGCTCTGACAGTGCGGAGGTCACGAACCGGATCCCCCTGGCCTTGCCAGCGCCGTCGTAGCCCCCGATGCCGCTCCCCGTCTGGTAGCCCAGCGAGCCGCCCTTGCTCATGTCCAGGCCCCTCTCCAGCTCTCGGCGGAGACCAGCGTCCAGGTTCTTGTCCCTGAACGCCTTGTTCATGATGTCTTCGGCGGCGTCTTCGCTCTGGAGGTTGACTCCGAGCGTGTACGCAGCGAGCTGGCCGCCCGTCTTTCGGAACTGCTCATCAGTCCGGCCAGTCCCCGGCCCCGAGAACGACAGGGCTCCGGCAGCCATCTGCCGATCCCGCCGGATGACGTCGCGCATCGAACCGGCGGACATGTCCGTGCCGATCTCTATGTCCCCCATCCTGTTGCCTGAGGCGAGCTCCATCTCTATCCGGCCCGCCTTGGAGAGCCCCCGCGTGTTGATCCTGACTCCCGCCATCGCCCCGTCGTAGTCCGCGTTGCCCAGTCCGAACGAGATGTCGGCCATGTTCGCCCTGGTGACCCCTGCCGTCCTCTGCCGCCCGTAGATCGTGTCGGCGATGTTCTCCCCGACCTGGGCCAAGCCACTTTCGATCTCGCCTCCGATGTTCTGCAGTGGGGTTCCAATCGCGCGCTTGGCTGCGCGGCCCAGGTGCATCTTCACGGCCCCCACAGACCGGCCGAACATCCGCTGCTGCTGCATGGCGATGCGCTGCAGCTCCTGCTCCTCTTCCCGCCGGCGGTCTGCTGCAATCGCCCCTGAGCTGGACGCCAGCTCCGCCAGCATCTCCGCCTCGCTGCGATCCAGGTCCCCGAACATCCGCATGATGTGGACGGTCATGTCGTCCTTGCCCATGTCGCCGTAGCGGTCCTTCACGAGCTTCGACACGAAGGAGGCCATCTGCTCCGGGCCCGCCGCCTCTGCGAAGGCTCCCTGCAGCCGCTCCTTCTGCGCGACGAAGGACACCCGCGCCTGCATCGAGGACCCCATGGCCTCCTGTGCCAGCCCGCCCAACCTGCTCGTGTCCATGTTCTGCAGCGACGCCAGCTTGGCCTGGTCGATCTTGCCGGTGTAGGCCCCGCCCTTCCGCTCGCCGGCGATGGCCATCATCGCCTGGCCCACCCCCGTGCCCGTGAAGCCCATCGCCACCGACGTCATCTTCTGCCCGAACGCCGCGTAGGCCTCCGGGCCCTCCATCCCCGTGGCCTCGATGAGCTGCTCGCTGCTGATGGTCCCCATCGCTGCGGCACGAGCAACGTCGCCAGTGAGCCTCGTGGTCAGCCGCGACCCGGTGCCCCGGAGGGCGCCCATCCGGTGCGCCATCTCTGCGCCCTGGGCCTGCTGCTGGGTGATCTGCGAGCCGGACAGACCATGGGAGGAGAGGATCCCTCGCTGGACTGCCTGCCCCATCACCTCGTCGGGGTTGTACATGCCCTGGAGCCTCATGGAGCCCACAAGGCCCGCCGCCTCCTCCATGGTGGAGCCCATGATGCGGGACACCTCCTTGGCGCTCTTGGTCAGGCTCTTGAACTTGCGCTCGAAGTCCTTGGCATCGCGGACCGTCTGCATCATCCCCATGTCGGACATGGACTGGAAGATCTTCTGCATCTCGTCGAAGTTGGACATGGTCTCGGTGGCGACGTCACGCATCACCTTGCTCATCTCGACGACCTGCCCCGTAGCCGCGCCTCTCCCCGTCATGCTCGCCGTGTTGACGAAGCTCATGTTCGCCTGGGCCTGCTGCCGGAAGCCCGCGGACTGCGTCGCCCCTTGGAAGATCTGAGCTCCTGCAGCCTGGACCCCTGCGAGCCCTGCAAAGGGGATGGCGGCGGCCCCTAGTCCCATCGCGAGGGAACCTCCCATCCCCATCCCGGCCATGCCCCCCGCGGCGTAGCCACGCATCCCGAACCCGAAGGCCCCGAAGCCTGACCGCTCCAAACCGCCGTGGAGCATCCCCATCCCCAGCGGGATGGCCGTCGCCCCCATGGCTGTGATGCTCCTGGAGATGCCCGCCGTAGGGTCCTGCACCCCCTGCATGTACGGCAGCGGCGCCCCTTGCAGCTGTGCCCCGATCTGATGGGACATCTGCGCCTGCTGAATGAACCCCTGCTGGGTCTGTGCAGCCATCGCAGCAGTTTGTGAAGAGGTCCAGACCACAGAGATGTCCTACGAAAGAACTAGAGGATCACGGGGATAAGGGAACCGTTGCAACAGGACACGCGTGCCTCCGCCGCAGCCGCTTCGGCGAGCATAGGGCAGAGGTGTCTGACTTCCATTAGGGAATCCGACCTTGGAGCTTCTGCACCAAGTAGGTGGCCACCAGCAGCCTCTCCAGAGGATGCATCCGGTCCTGATGGCCCGGCTGGTCCTCCCACCACTGATCGAAGCGATCGAGTTCCGCGTCCACAAGGACCTTCATCTCCGCGGGAGATGTGGGGACCTCTCCATCGATCACAGTCAGCTGCAAGCGCATCCGAGTACCTCGAGTCTGGTCGGCGAGGCGACCATCCACCAACCGTTTGAGCAGTATACGGCCCTCGTACCGTGTACACCCAGGAGAAGAGCATGGCACACCCCGACGACGGCCTCCGCCGCCGCAACACCGACCTCGTCCTGCCTGTCGGCAAGTACGCCTACATCCAGGACCTCACCAACGGTGGGATCACCGTCCACGTCGGCCCGACCGTCGTGAACACGTCCGGCACCGAGCAGGCGGTGATCTACGACCACGATGATCGCAGCATCGTCGCGGTCCCGGTCCTCGACGACGCCGCCCGTCCGTCCATCCTCGTGGAGAAGGGCGCCTACGCGATCCTCGAGAACCCGGCCTCGACGGCCGACTTCCCGGGGACCGGGAAGAAGACCGCCAGCGCGCAGCTGCAGAAGCCGTCCAACGGCGACGCCCGGGCGTAGCAACCCGAGCAGACAGATGACGGCCGCCCCCACTTCGGTGGGGGCGGCCGTTTCCGTGCACGAGACATTCCTTAGGATCAACAACGATGGCGAACAACCACAGCCAGGGGACTTTGTACCCCAACATCCCCCTGACCCAAGCCCACAAGGACCTGCTGAACTGGGACCCCGAGGACGGTGTACTCGACTGCGACGGCGAGTGGGTCAACGGAGACCCCGACGACCCCGACGACGCTGCCCGCGCGAAGCTGGACCGCCTCGCTCTCTCCCTCGCGCTGACCGAGGAGTACCGCCCGCCTGAG
>CALGIB010000381.1 GCA_937915955.1 uncultured Pseudomonadota bacterium | reverse complement strand
TTGATCACCATGTCGAACACCGGAGCGGCGGCGGCTGACCGGTGACCTCCCGCACCTACCGCAAGGTCTGCTCGACCGACATCGAGCCGCTCCGCGCATGGGGGCGGGCGAACGGGTTCACCACCTTCCACCTCTGTGGCGGGTGCAAACCCGGGGTCGGCCAGTCGGGAAGCACCACCTGACCGGGTGGAGGTGGTGCCAGGCCACCCACTGCTGCTTTGCCCCGGCGGGTCGTCATCGCATCGATTCGACTCGACTCGACCACTGCCAGCCAGCGGGTCCGAGCATGGGGCTCCTGACAGAAGGAGGTCGATGGCCTGACGCTGCTCGCCAGCTTGATCCGGAGGAAATCGGGCACCCGGGTCCCGGGGGGGTGAGGACCGCTCTAACCCCGGATGACCGGCGCTCGATCGGCGAGGAAGCGGCCCCTCCCATAGGGAGGCAAACGGGACGTTGAAGTGGCGAGCACCCGAGAAGCCCTCGGAGATCCGAGCAACCGGGCGCGCAACGCGTAGCCATGAACGCCGACAGCCGGGGACTGCGGCTTGCCGCAACGCGTGGGCCAGTCGTTCCAGCGCCTGCGGACCTACCAGCGGATCGAGATCGCGGGACTTCCACCGCAGAGCCCGACACCAACCTCGACGGGCACCCTCAGGCCGGTCGTCTGCGCCTTGCGAAGAAGCACCGCCCCATGGGTGCTCTGTGCAACGCCAACGGCCAGGAGGGTGCCGCCGGCGAGGCCCACGGCACCGCTCGTACCCGCAAGCACGTACCCCTCAGTCATGCCTGGATCTCTGGTCAACACGATCCCCCCAGCTATCCCAGAAGCGATGGAGCCGAGAAGGAAGACCACTCCGGTGGTTCCCGCGATCGCACCGTCTCTGTTGAGACGGCGGCCTCGCTCCAGGCGGTCCCGCTGCTTGGCGATGGCCCTTCGCTCCCGGTCGCTCCCGGCATCGCCGTACGGGTCCGTGTCGGGCTCAGGTGCAAGCGCGTCATCAGGAGCCTCGGCGCTCAGAAACAGGCTCGTCGCAGTCTCCCCTTCGACCGCCAGCTTGATTGGCACGCGGCCCGACCACTCCAGGACCCTGGCTGCGACTTCGTCCGTCTCGATCGTCTGCGAACTCGGCTCCCCTCGCCGGGCCACCAGATGGTCCTTCAGTAGCAGCCAACACCGAGCCTCCGACGTGCTGAACCAGAAGCGGGAGAGGCCCCGTTCCCCCAGAAAGAGGCTGAACTCACCGCCGCAGCCGGCGATCGAGCTGTCGAACTGAAAGAAGCCGGTCTCCGTCTTGTAGCGGGGGCCAGGCCACTGGCTGATAGGGGTCCAGTCAACCTTCCCGCCCAACTGCACGGCTACCCTGTATCGATCGGTCCCCCACGCAATCGGTCCGACTCCGACGTCGATCTCATCCAGCCAGTCTCCCGGCGGCTTGTTGTCCGTCGAACTCGCCTCGGGTTCGGGTTCTTCGCCCCGACCGAGCTCCATGCCGGTCCTCGCCGCGTGTAGCGCAAGCTCGCGGTCCGTTGGGTCCTCCGACGCGCCCAACAACAGGAGTGTCCGCAACCGGTCACGAGTCGTGCCGCCGGCAACTGCCACCGCGTCGAGTACCTCAATGGCAGCCTGAAGCCCAGCACGCTCCGCGGGGGCCAGTCCCTGTCGCTCCAGGAGCTGCTGGAGGTAGCTGCGGCGGATCTCGTGGCCCGGGAGTTCAACCACCTCATCGATCGATGCCTCGATTGAGCCTCGTCTGTCAGAGGCCACATCGTCGCCTTCAGCGGCGCTGGCCACACCGGCTGTGAGCAAGAGCGCCGCAAGCGCCACCGCGAACGCCCCGCCTCCGGTCATCGGCCACCCCCTTCCCAGCAGTTCTGATCAGCCTACGCCAGGGGGGCCTCAGGACTCCCGCTGGGCCTTCAGCAGGTGGGTCGAGCAGCCCGAAGGGGACGGACCTGCGGAAGCCCCGGGGCACTGCGTGGTGGGGGAAGCGCCGCACGAAGGCTGGGCCGGTCATCGTCGCGGTGGCGGCGCCGCGGGTACGGATCGTGACCTGAACGCCCACTCCCTCCACGCCCCGGCATCCAGCGGGGTTCCGCCCAGCAGGGTGAGGTAGAACGTCACTCTGGCGGCCTGGACCGTCGCCCGGGGGGTGCCCATGTCTGCTCGTGTTGTTCTCATCTTCCTGCTCGCCTTCCTCCTGTCGCCGGTGTCAGCATCGGCGGATCCGGCCATCGTCAGGTCCGTCGCCGCGCCTGGGGATACGGTCCCGGCCTTCGGCTACGACTGGAGCCTCGCCCTCCAGAGGGACTCTGACGGTCTGATGAACACGTCGATCCTTGGCACGAAGAAGGGCGTGGAGGCCTATCGGATCCCCTTGGAGATCGGCAGCGGCGCACTGGTGTGGGCCGAACTCGATGGCGATCCCAAGAGCGGGCCGGAGCTGGTCTTTGTGCCTGATCCTCAAGGTAGCGGAGCCCACGTCGAGGGGATCCTGTGGATGACGGCGGCGGGGACCTTCGTGGAGTTGGGCTTCAACGGGACCGGCGGGGTTGTGATCCAGGACGCCGACGGTGACGGGGTCGCAGAGATCGTGACAGGCATCTACCTCGGCTGGGGCAGCAACGCGAGCGCCGCTCGACCGGTCTGGGTGCTGGCTCTTCGCGACGGAGGGCTGCGGGACGTGACCAGCAAGCATCCGATGCTGCTCAAGGCGGAGGTGGACGCCCTCCAGCCGCGCCTGGACTCGATGTTGGTGGACCCGCGCTGCGGGGACGACGAACAGGTGGCGGTCCTGGCTGACCTCGCGACGTACGGTGCCTACGCGGCGCTCCAGACGCTCGGGCGGGCGCAGGCCATGCGCATCTGGGGTGCCAACAACCCATGCATCGCTGGGTTCGAGGCCGTCAAGCGGATCGAGGCGTCGCTCGAGAACGAGCGCAAGAACTTGAAGGCCCCCACGGGTCGGTAGCCATCGGTCGCCGCCATCCATTCGCCCCGTAGGGATCGC
>CALGIB010000380.1 GCA_937915955.1 uncultured Pseudomonadota bacterium | reverse complement strand
CGGCCTCGCCCGGGTTGGCCAGAGGCTCGCTGTCGTCGCAGTCCGAGGCGTTGTCGACGTAGCCGGTGGGCTGCTCGCAGGACTTGACCTTGGAGGCGCCGTCCCCGTAGCCGTCCCCGTCGCTGTCCAGGAACCAGCCCGCGGCGTCGCTGGCGCCGTCGTCGACGTCGCCGTCGCAGTCGTTGTCGACCCCGTCGCAGGTCTCGGTGGCGCCGGGTCGGCGGCTGCCGTCGTCGTCGTCGCAGTCTTCGCACTCGGCCGAGCCGTCGCCGTCCGCGTCGACGTAGAGGCTGTCTCCGTCGCAGTCCAGGTCGCGCGGGTCCGAGCAGTCCTCGGTGGCCCCGGGGTTGACGTCGTCGTCGTCGTCGTCGCAGTCGCCGTCCTGCTCGGCGGTGTCGGGGGGCTGCGCGCAGGAGGTATGGGTGTCCTCGCCGCCGTAGCCGTCGCCGTCCTCGTCCACGTACCAGGTCTGGTCCAGGCCCTCGTCGATCTCCTCGTCGCAGTCGTCGTCGCGCTCGTTGCAGAGCTCCTCGGCGCCCGGGTGCACGGTGTCGTCGGTGTCGTCGCAGTCCGTCGAGGGGCCGTAGCCGTCCCCGTCCGCGTCAGGCTCGGAGTCCGTCCCGGGGTCGCTGTCCAGCGCGCTGTCCTGGGGCTGCTTGTCGTCGCTGTAGTCCGGGTACTCCTTGGCTTTGTTCGTGCAGGCCAGGAGCAGGGCGACGATGAAGAGCATGGCGGGACCTCGGAGGCCGACAATCTACCGCGCCAGGGGCCTGGTTGACCCGGGCCCGAGGAAGTCCTCGCCGGGCACCGCCCGACCCTCGCCCGGAACCGGCGCGCGCCCGGATCCCGCCCTTCGCGGCGGCCTCAAGCGGGAGCCGCAGGCCGAAGAGAGCGGCGCCGCCTTCACGATCCGACTACCTTCGGCCCCTTCCGGAGGCTGACATGGCCAGGATCGCGGTGGTCGGAGTGGGCGCGGTCGGGCAGGTCTATGCCCACCACCTGAAGCGAGCGGGCGATGAGCTCGTCTTCTACCTCAAGCCCAAGTACGTTCAAGCCGCCGAGGCCGGCTACGTGTTGCACCCGGTCAACGGGGACCAGACGCCCGTCCAGCTCACGGCCTCGAAGATCGTGAGCAGCCCCGAGGAGCTGGCCGAGGCTGCTCCGGACGAGGTCTGGCTCTGCATGTCCTCGACCGCGCTGAAGGGCGACTGGCTCGAGCCCCTGCTGAGGGCCTCGGGCCAGGCCCGCGTGGTCACCCTGCAGCCGGGCCTCGAGGATCGCGCCCACCTGCTCGAGTTCGTGCCCGAGGAGCGCCTGGTCACCGGCCTCATCGGCTTCATGAGCTGGCAGGCCCCGCTGCCCGGTGAGCAGGTCACCCCGGGCGTGCGCTTCTGGCATCCGTGGACGATGACCTCGGTGTTCTCGGGTTCGGGCGCCGAGGACATCGTGCGGCGCCTGAAGGCCGGCGGCTGCCCCTGCAAGGCGGGCGACGCCCGCGTCGAGATGGCCCTGGGCTCGGCGCTGCTGCAGCCCATCGTGGGTCACCTCGAGTGCGTCGACTGGACCTTCTCGCGCCTGTCCGAGCGCAGCGCCCGCGTCGCGGCCTGCCAGCAGCAGGTGATGGCGGTGGCCGCGGGCTTCCTGGGCGTGCCCACGAAGATGACCCCGCCCGGCTTCGTCATCACGCTGGCGGGCAGCCTCGTGCCCGCCGTCGTGCCGGTGGACATCCAGGCCTTCTTCCGGTGGCACTTCACCAAGGTCGGCGATCAGACCCGCGCGATGCTGGTGACCTGGATCGAGCAGGGCAAGGCCCGAGGCCTGCCCGTGGACGAGATCGAGGCGCTCAAGGCCGACCTGGGCTGAGCGCGCCGCCCTGGTCCGGAGGCCGGGATCGCACCCAGATCGAGCCCTCCAGGGCCGGGCTGATGGTCCAGCTCTCGGCCTTGTCCAGGCCGTAGCCGGTCAGCCAGCGCTCTCGCCGCCCGTCCTCCCTTGGCATGATGGCCAGCGCGGTGTCGAAGCCCCGGTCGGGCCAGTCCTCCATGGCGAAGGGCCCGACGAACATGTGGTAGCCGGCCTCGGGGCTGGCCATGCTCGGCGTCGAGAGGTGCCAGCGAGCGCCCGTCCGGTTCACCTCGTAGAGCGCCTGTCCGAAGCCGGGCGCGCCTCGCTCCTCGGCCAGCATCAGGCCGACCGTGCCGTCGCTGCGACCGTGGACCTCGGCCAGCCTCGCGACAGCCTGGGGCAGGCCGGTGTTGTCGCCGCTCAGAGAGAAGGGCTGGAAGGGCTCGGGCGGCCAGGGCCAGGTCGTGCCGGCGGTGGTCAGGTCGTGCTCGAACGAGCGCGTGGTCGGGACCTCGCTCCAGGTCATGTAGACCGCGCCCACTCCGTAGACCCCCATCGCGGCGACCGGCGCGGTGAGCCAGCGCAGCCGTGAGCTCCCGACCAGCGCGGCGACCAGCGGCAGGGCGGGGGTCAGGTAGCGGCCCTGTCGCTGGGTCTGCAGGCAGAGGAACAGGTAGCCCCCCAGCAGCGCCAGCGTCGGGACGGACCAGGACTCGAGCTTCAGGCCCTGGCGTCGTCGCCACCAGAGCAGCGCTGGCAGCGCGACGAGCAGGCCGACGCGGCCGAAGTTGTCGAGCAGCACGCCCAGGTACCAGGTGAAGCGATCGACGCTCCAGGTCGTGATGAGCTGGTTGCTGGTCAGCAGCGGGTTGCTCGTGTCGGAGCTGCTCGCGGCGTAGCGGATGATGCGGTCCAGGTGGGGCACGTACCAGGGCAGGGCCAGCACCGCGAAGCCGAGCAGGGCCCAGCCGAGCTGCCTCCAGCGCCGGTGACGCAGGGTCCACCAGCCCGCCAGCAGGCAGGGCGCCACCAGGTAGAAGGGCGCGGTGTACTTGCAGAGGAAGGCCACGCCCATCCAGGCGCCCCAGCCGACCACGTTCAGGCGTCGCTCCAGGCGCTCGCTGGCGGCCAGGTGGCTGACGGACTGCAGCACCGCCGCGCTGGCGACGAAGTCCACGCCGTAGATCTCGGCCTGCAGCCACAGCCCGCCCGCTGCCGCGGCCCAGAGCGCGCCCACGGGACCCGCCCCGAGCCGACGCAGGGCGTCCCAGATCAGCCCCAGCACGAAGGCGCCGCCGAGCAGGTGGGCCCAGCTCGTGGTCGTGCCGACCAGGGCGTAGGCCAGGGTGGCGGGCAGGTAGGCCATCGGCGGGTGGGGCGCGAGCAGGCTGTTCCAGCACTCCGCCAGCGTGAGCAGCTCGAAGCGCGTCAGCATCTGGGCCAGGCGCATCCCCGTGCCCAGGATGTGGGGCCCGTCTCCGCCAGGGGACCGCCCCGTCGCGTGGACGCCCGCCATCCAGAGGGCCAGGGCCAGCGCCGGGAGGAGCACGCCCAGCACCCGCTGGAGGGGCCGGGTGCGCGTCTCCAGCGCCCTCCACCAGGCCAGGAGGGCTTCGGCTCGTTGCCTCATCGGGGGAGTCTACCGAAGCTGGTCGGGCGCCCCGGACGACAATAGAGCGCGACCATGCCCATTGACGAGACACGCAGCTTCCAGCCGCTGCACCTGGCCGTCCTGACGGTCAGCGACACCCGCACCTTCGCCGACGACCGCTCGGGCCAGACGCTGCAGGACCGGGCCGAGGCCGCGGGTCACCGCGTGCTGGCCAGGGTCATCGTGGCGGACGTGCAGGCCCGCATCGAGGAGCAGCTCCGAGCCTGGATCGAGGACCCGAACATCCAGGTGGTGCTCACCACCGGCGGCACCGGCGTGACGGGCCGGGACGTGACGCCCGAGGCCGTCGAGGCCGTCTCCGAGAAGCACATCCCCGGCTTCGGCGAGCTCTTCCGCTGGCAGAGCTACGCGAAGATCGGCGTGTCCACCATCCAGTCCCGAGCCACCGCCGGCGTGGCCCGGGGCACCTACCTGTTCGCCATCCCGGGCAGCACCGGAGCCTGCAAGGACGCCTGGGATGGCATCCTTCGGGACCAGCTGGACAGCCGCTGGCGCCCCTGCAACTTCGCCGAGCTGCTGCCTCGCCTGGAGGAGAGCTGATGCTGCTGTTGATCGTGCTGGCCTGCGCCTGCGAGCCCCCCGAGGACGGCGACCTGCCCGAGGGCGACTACCGCAACCCCGAGGCCGCCGAGGTCCTGCGCGTCAAGATGGACGCCACGTTGGACCTGGTGCTGGGCTGCACGGTCTGGCAGAGCTCCCGCGCGATCGGCGTGCACGGGGGCCTCTTCGAGGCCACCATGGCCACCGAGGATGGCGAGTTCGAGGCCGAGCTCAGCGGCACCCTGTGCGACGAGAGCATCGAGGCCCGCTTCGACGGCCGAGACCTGCTGCTGGAGCTCGACGAGGACTTCAGCATGTGGGGCGGCTGCTGAGTCAGCGCTCGAGCTCAGGCGCCCTTGCTCGCCGAGGCGCGCTCGTCGCCGGCTTCAGCAGCCCGTCTCGGTGCAGGAGAAGCTGCCGGCCCCGCCGGTCTTGGTGCTGCCGTTGAGCGTGTAGATGTCCTGCGGGCTGTTGTCGGAGGAGCCCGTACCCCAGTCCGTGCCGCTGCTGGTCATGGTGCCGTCGTAGATCAGCGCGCCGCCGCCGAAGTCGCTGGCGGTGTTCGAGGTCACGCTGCTGGCCCCGCTCAGGCTGGTGACGCTGTTCCAGTCGACGAAGAGGCCCCCGGCGTAGGTCGCGACGTTGCCGTCCAGGCTGGTGCCCGTGATGGTCATCGTGCCGCCGTAGATGTACAGCGCGCCGCCGGAGTAGGTCGCCGAGTTGCCGCTGAAGGTGCTGCTGCTGATGGTGTGACCGGTCTGGTCTTCGCTCAGCAGGCCGCCGCCGTAGTCGGCCGTGTTGTCTTCGACCACGACGCTGACCAGGTCGCTGGCCGAGCCCGTCATGTAGACGCCGCCCGCGTTGTCCGCGTCGTTGTCGTGCACCCACAGGCCGTCGATGCTGCCGTCGGCCAGGTAGACGCCGCCGCCGTAGGTGGCGTCGTTGTCGTAGACCTCGGTGGTCGTGTCGGCGCTCAGGTCTCCCGAGTCCACCGCGACGCCGCCGCCGTTGACGGCCTCGTTGTCGTGGATGT
>CALGIB010000379.1 GCA_937915955.1 uncultured Pseudomonadota bacterium | reverse complement strand
TTCTCGCTGTCCACCTTCTCTTCGGTCCAGGTCGCCGTCGATCTGGAGGCGCCCGGCCAGGTCCTGCCTGTCACCGTCAAGGTCACCGAGACCACCTTCCGCGAGCTCCGGATCGGCCCCGGCTTCGGCCTCCAGACCGGCGGCGGCGGCAGCGACGTGCGCGGCACCGCGCGCTTCGAGCACAACAACTTCCTCGGTCGTCTGATCCGCACGGAGGCCGAGGTCCAGGGTGGCTACCGGGTCTTCGCGAACGATCTGGTGAGCCAGGTCACCGAGGACAGACAGGACATCGTCGCCGACGCCACCAACGCGATCGACGGGGGCCCCTTCGTCAGCGCCGACCTGGGCCTGACCTACCCTCACATCTTCGGCCTGGACCGCTGGACACACACCCCCAAGGTCAGCTTCGAGCGGGTGTTCAAGGAGGACGTGAAGAGCTGGCGGGTCGGCGTGGCGCCCAGCTTCCGCTACCAGATCTCGCCCCACCTGGCCCTCGTGCCCGGCTACCGCTGGAACTACTACGTCATCGACGAGCTCGACCCCGGCGTGGCCCTGCAGATGGACCAGCAGCCCTACCACATCCACCGGATCGAGCTGTCCACCGTCTGGGACCACCGAAAGCCGCTGCTGAGGCCTCAGCGCGGCCACTTCGTCGAGCTCTACGTCTCCAACGCGGGCGCCTTCCTGCCCGGCGCGACCTTCGCCGAGGCCCGGCTCGACGCCCGCAAATACGTCACGGTGACCATGGGCCCCAGGGGCGACTTCCGCCCCGTCGTGGCCGGCCGCGTGGTCGCTGGCGCCATGATCCCCTACGGCGAGACGCAGGCCGGCGAGGTGCCCTACAACGAGCGCTACTTCCTGGGCGGCAGCACCACCGTTCGAGGCTTCGGCGAGCACCAGCTGGGCCCACGCATCTGCCGGGTCTACGACGTCAGCGCAGACGGCCAGGGCGAGGACGTGCTCACGCCGGTCAAAGACACGGACTGCACCAGCGTCGCCGGTACGGACCAGGAGTTCAACGCCGACGCCCTGGGCGGCGAGGCGATGCTCTATACGAACCTGGAGTTCCGCCTGCCCCTGTGGTCCTGGGGCGACCTGGTCCTGTTCCAGGACACGGGCTGGACCTGGATGACGCTGGCCCAGGCCGACCTGCGGCAGCTGCAGCCCGGTGTGGGTGCCGGCCTGCGCGTGGCCAGCCCCGCTGGACCCATCCGGCTGGACTGGGGCGTGCGGCTGCTGTCGGACCCCGAGTACGTCAACGACCACCGGGGTCGGCACGTCTACTTCGCCTTGCAGGAGGCCTTCTGAAGCGGACCCTGCTGATCGTCGGCGGTGTCCTGCTGCTGCTGGTCGTGCTGGTCTGGGGGCTGGCGGCCTGGCTGGCCAGCAGCTCTGGCAACGAGTGGGTGCGCCAACGGCTCGAGGCCGAGGTCACCGCCATCATGGGCGAGGGCCGGCTGCGCATCGGCGGCCTGCACACCCGGCTGGTGGACGGGCTGCGGCTCACGGACGTCACCCTGGAGGACGGCTCTGGCCGCGCCGTCATCGCCCTCGAGGGGGGCCGCGTCCAGCTCGTCCCCCAGCTCGCCCAGCGGCGAGTCCGGGTCGATCTGGTGGGCCTGGACGGCCTGCGCTTCGACCTGCAGCTCGACCAGGACGGCCTGCTCGACGTCAACCGGATGTTCCCCTCCTCGGACGAGGAGAGCGCGGCGCTGTCGCTGCCCTGGCCCCTGGAGCTCGACAAGGTCCAGCTCGACCACAGCGCCTTCGCCTACAGCACCCCCGAGGGGCCCGTCCTGGCGCTGGAGGCCCTGAGCCTGGACGCCTCGGGTCAGGCCGCGGACACGCGCTGGGACCTGTCGGCGATCTCCGGCTACGGGCGCCTGACCGAGCCGGACCTGGGGCCCTTCACGCTGGACGGCGGCCTGACCTGGCGGAGCGAGGGCGGCCTGGACCTGCACAAGCTGCTGGTCGAGCTGACCGAGGCCAACACCCGGGCGCGAGTCAGCGGAGCGATCGACTACGCGCCCGAGCTGATCTTCGCGCTGGACCTGGAGGGCCGCGCCGACCCTCAGGGCCTGGAGCGTGCCTTCGGGGAGCTGGGGCTGGTGGACGAGCTGGACCTGGACCTGAGGGCCGAGGGTCCGCTCTCCGCGCTGGCGGTCACCGGCGCGGTGACCCCACCGAAGGGCAGCGCCGAGCTGGATCTGGTCCTGGACCTGGAGTCCGAGCTGCCCACCTGGAGTGGCGAGATCCGACCCGACCAGCTGGACCTGTCCTTCGTCGAGGCGGTCACCGAACCCACGGTCCTGACTGGCTCGATGCAGCTGGACGGCCACGGCTTCGCCTGGCCCGAGGAGGTGGGCGGCGCCGCCACCATCGCGCTGGAGGAGGCCATCGGCTGGGGCTACCGGATCCCGGGCGCCCACGCCCAGGTGCGCATCGAGGACGGGCAGCTGAAGCTGCAGCGGGTCGTCTACGAGGCCGAGTGGGGCCGGGTCATCGCCAAGGGGCGGCTGACCGAGGCGCTCATCGACGTCGACGTCGAGGCCGAGATCTGGGACCTGAGCGGGCTGTCCGAGTTCGGGGCCGAGGGCCTGCACGGCGCGGCGGACGCCCAGGGACGCTTCACCGCGGACTGGTCCAGCGAGCCCCTGACCGCCAGCTTCGATGGAGATCTGCTGGCCCGGGAGGCCGCCTACGAGGACCAGGTCAGCGTCCAGCGCTACGTCGGCCCCGTGCATTTCCGCTACGACGAGGAGAGCACGGCGGTCTGGGCCGAGGACGCCGAGCTGACCGAGATCGACGCCTCGGGCGTGACCCTGGCGCTGGCCACGGGGAACTGGGAGGTGGAGCTCGACCGCGAGCTGAACGTGGTCTGGCGGGCCGAGCTCGACGCCGCCGGCGCCGCCGTCTCCGAGCTGGCCGCCGAGGGCGTCTCCGGTCTGGCCAGCGGCTACGTCCGCCGCGACGGCGCCCTGCTCGTCGAGGCCGACCTCGGCCTGTTCAACCCCTCGCTGGAGCGCTTCACCGCCCAGCGCGGGATCGCCTCGGTGGTGCTGCGAGACGAGCACCTCGAGTTCGACCTGGACGTCTTCACCGGCCCCGAGCTGGTCGCAGCCCTGTCCGGCGAGGCCGACCTCGAGGCGCGGGCCTTCGACCTGGACGTCGTCCAGCTCGGCGCCACCAGCGGCGTCGCCTGGACCAACGACGCGCCTGTGCACGTCGTGCTGACACCGGACTACGACGGGGCCGAGGAGCTCACCCTGGCGCTCTCCTCCGTCGCCGGCAGCCTGGCGCTGGGCGGGCAGATGGGCCTCACCGGACCACTGGCCGGAGAGATCCAGGTCAAGCGCCTGGCCTTGTCCTACCTGTCCTCGCTCTACCCCGAGCTCCTGGCCGGCTACGTCGGCTCGCTGGACCTGGACCTGACGCTGAGCGGCACGGCCGCGCAGCCCGAGATCCTGGGCGAGGTGGGCGTGCTCGGCCTGCTCGTGCCCGCTCAGGTCTGGGGCCTGGGGATGGACGCCCACGTGCACGTGGTCGACGACCTGATCAAGGTCCAGGGCCGCGCCGACGACCTGGAGGGTCCCCTGCTCTCCTTCCGGGCCAGCGTGCCGGCGCACACCGCGCTGGAGGCCTTCGCGCTGTCCCCGCGACAGCCCGTCCAGGGCGAGCTCCTGCTCCAGCCGGTGGACACGCAGCGCCTTCGCGACGCCTTCCCCGCCGCCTCGGAGCTGCCCGAGGGGCGCCTGTCTGCGCAGCTCGTCCTGGGCGGCACCTTGCTGGACCCCCAGCTCGAGGTCAAGGCCGGCCTGGAGTTGGCCGCGGGCGACCCCGCCGAGTTCCTCCGCGCGGACCTCGACCTCGGCCTGCGCGACGGCCACATCACGTTGAAGCTGGACGGCCGCGACCGGGGCGTGCGCATCCTGAAGGCCAGCGGCACGGCCAAGACCCGCATCCACGCGGTCACCGCCTGGCTCTTCGAGGCCGCCCCGGAGCCCGACCTGGCCGAGCTCTCGACCTGGGTCGATGAGCTGGACGTCTCGGTCATCCCCATGGGCGTGCCCACGGACCTGCTGGGCCGCTTCGTCGAGCTGCCTCGCGAGATCTCCGGGCGCGTCTCGGGCGCCGTGGCCATCCGGGGGCGGCCCGACCAGCCCGAGGTGGGCGGCGGTCTACAGCTCAGCGAGGGCCGGATCGGCGAGGTCATCGTCTCCCCCGCCGTGCTCGGCCTGGCCCCCGCCGAGGGCGGCTACACCGTCTTCGGCACCTTTGGCCTGTCCCAGGGCGACAGCGGCATGCACATGCTGAACCTGTCCGGCTACCTGCCGCTGGTGCTCAACCTGGACGCCAGCTTCGACATGGACCAGGAGCTGGCGCGAGAGGGCCTGTCGCTGGACATCACCGGGGACGGGCTGCCGCTGGGGGTGCTGGTCCTGGTCGATCCCGGCATCCGCAACACCTCGGGCGTGCTGGACGTCGAGGGCCGCATCGTCGGCTCCCTGGCCGATCCCCGGCCCGAGCTGAACCTGGAGCTCCAGGACGGGCGGCTCGAGCACGTCGACTACCAGGTCGCCTTCGAGGACCTTCAACTCCGGGCCCGCGCCGCTGGCGGCCGGCTGGCGATCGGGCGCTTCGACTTCTCCACCCGCTCCCTGGTGTCTCGGAGCCGAGGGAACCTGCTGGGGCTGGACCTGGGCCTGGACGAGCTCGGCGGGCTGGGCCGGGGCGGGGCCGAGGCCACCGAGCTGCCCTGCGTCGGCGAGCTCGGCCTGCGACCCGGGGCGACCTCGATCCGCGGCCACGCGGCCCTGAACAAGCTGGCCCTGGGCCAGGTGGACGTCGCGGTCTGCGCCTCCGAGGCCTGGTTCTCGAGCACCGACGACATGGTCCTGCAGCTGGGGGCCGACGTGACGATGGTCGGGCCCTGGCCCGAGCTCGACGTGCGCGGACGGGCCCGCTCGGAGAACGTGCAGATGGTCTTCGACGAGAGCTTCTTCCTGAATGACCGGGACCTGAGCCTGGACCCCATCATCGAGATCCTCCGGCCCAGCCACGAGGTCAGGCGGGCCGCGGCGCCCGAGCCGCCCTTCTACTGGCCCTGGGACATCCAGCTCGACATCGACCTGAACCGCAGCACCAGCCTGTCGGTGGTGGTGCCCTTCCTGGACGCCTACGGCGCGCTCGGGCTGACCAACATCCGCCTCGAGAAGGCCCTGCTCACCGGGGTGATGGACTTCCGGATGCACGAGGACGACATCGACATCCTGGGCGAGGTCTCCACGCTGCACGGCACCATCGAGGTGGTCAACAGCGACTTCGACCTGCAGGACGGCACGATCACGTTCGCGGGCGATGACTACCTGAACCCCACCCTGGACCTGCACGCCACGCGCATCGCGGGCACCTACGGCCTCATCGAGGTCATCGTGCAGCAGACCGTCGACCAGCCCGTGCTCGAGTTCCGGGCCGACAACAGCGCGTTCACGACCACGGACATCCTGAGCATCCTGCTCATCGGTCGGCCGGCCACCTCCTCCGGGCAGAGCGGCGGCGGACTGCCCGTGCTGACCGGGCTGGTGACCAACCAGCTCGAGGAGGCGGCCGGCAGCCTGTCGGGCCGCCAGCTGGTGGACAGCCTGTCCATCGACGCCGGCTCACAGGCCGCCGTCGGCGCGGTGCGCTTCGGCTGGCAGGTGGGCAACCGAGGCTACCTTGAGCTGGCCTGGCGCAACAGCGCCGAGCTGACCGACGAGAGCGCGACCAACTTCGACGTCACCCTGGACTGGGTGATCAACCGGCGGCTCCAGGCCGAGCTCAGCCTGAACGAGCAGGCCGCCGCTGACGTCTTCGCCACCTGGCGGTTCTAGCTCTCTGGCGCGCTCGCCCCAGGGTTCACTGCACCTCGACGTAGAAGCCGCTGTAGCCTAGGGTCTCGCCGCCCTCGGCCTTGACCTTGGTGAAGAACCCCTGATCCCAGTCCGCGATGAAGTAGCGGCCCGGCTCAAGCGTCATCAACACGATCTCCTTGCCCTCGGCGACCTGGCGGGTCTCGAAGCTGGCCTTCTCCGCGTAGTCCACGCCCCAGCGGGTGTCGCTGCTGGGGCTCATCCGGTAGGCGCAGCCGTCCTGGTCCAGGCGGAACGGCCGCCAGCCGATCGACTCGTTGTCGAAGAAGGCGTGGGTGCCCGCGGCGAACAGGTTCACCGGGACCTCGGCCTTGGGGTCCAGGCAGTAGTGCTTGTAGGCGCTGGTGCCCGTGCCTCCCGCCACCTTGACCAGGTGCCCGGCCTGCATCGCGGTGTAGGAGTTCTTGTCGAACTTCAGCAGGCCCTCTTCGCTGGGGAGCTTGACCAGGACCTTGGTGCCCAGCTCGTAGCGCTTGCGCTCGGTCGCGTCGAAGCCCGGCAGCTCCTCGCTCAAGTAGCCGTTGGCGTTGATCGTCAGGTCGTAGGTGTCGGGGTTGCAGACCAGCTCGAAGCGCCCGTCCTCGCCGGTGCCGGTCGAGCACTGGGGCGCCCCGACCGCGGCGATGTTGGCCTCGGCGATGGGCGCGCCGGTGACGTCCACGACGGTGCCGTCGATGGCCATGTTCGAGCAGGCCGTGAGGCCGACGATGAGCGACAGAGCCAGGGGTGCGCGCAGCTGCGGCATGAGCCCTCCAGGAGGCTCCTGGCGTAACACGATAGGCTCCCGGTCCTGGAGGTGCAGATGCTGCTGTTGATGCTCGCGTGCGGACCGGATCCAGCGCTGGTCGCTGAGCGGGATGAGCTGGGGGCCAGGGTGCAGTCGCTGGAAGGCCAGCTCCTGCAGGCCGAGCAGGAGCGAGACGCGCTCAAGAGCCGGGTCGCGAGCCTGACCGAGACGCTGGAGAGCCAGCGCCGACGCGAGACCCTGGTCCGGCTGGGCCTGGAGCCCGGGCAGCAGCTGGTCGCCCGCCTCAACACCAGCATGGGCGCGATCGACTGCACGCTCTGGCCCGACCAGGCCCCGCTGACGGTGCTGAACTTCGTCGAGCTGGCCGAGGGCAAGCGCACCTGGACCGACCCCAAGACCGGCGTCGAGACGGACCGGCCGCTCTACGACGGCACGGTCTTCCACCGCGTCATCCCCCGCTTCATGATCCAGGGCGGTGATCCGCTGGCCAACGGCATGGGCGGCCCCGGCTACCAGTTCGAGGACGAGATCGTGGCCGGCCTGGAGTTCGACAAGCCGGGCCTGCTGGCCATGGCGAACGCGGGCCCGAACACCAACGGCTCGCAGTTCTTCGTGACCGAGGCGCCCCAGCCCAGCCTGAACGGCAAGCACACCATCTTCGGAGCTTGCGAGCAGGTCGAGCTGGTCAAGGCCATCGCGCGGGTGGACCGCGACGACCGTGACAAGCCCAAGCGCGACGTGCGCCTGGAGAGCGTGCGCTTCACGCGCCAGTAGCGCTCCCCGGCGTGGAGGAGCGCCGCAGACTCCGGCGACCTAGAACTCGAAGCCGGGTCCGACGACCAGCAGGGTCTGCGTGTCGCTGACGCTCCCGACCTCGACCTGGGCCTCCTGGTCCGTGTAGATCTTCAGGGTGCGGCGGCTCATCTCGAAGCTGGCGCCCAGGAACAGCGGCAGGTCCTTGACCGGTCGCACGCCCGCGTCGAAGCCGATGTTCGTGCTGTAGAGGCCGTAGGGGCTGCCGTAGAAGCCCACGACGGCGTCGGCCCGGACGTAGGCCAGCTCGCCGAACTGGGCGTTGATCTCGCCACCGGCGGCCAGCCCCGACACGGGCAGGCTGTCGTACTTCAGGCTGTCCCCGGACTTCTGGTAGGTGATGAAGTCGCCGTAGAGGTAGCCAGCCTTGGCCGCGACGTGGAACTGGTTGTCGCCGACCTCGAAGGGGAAGCGGGCGGCGCCCAGGGCCGTGATGTGCGGGACCTGGTCGGGGATGGCCTGCTCGACCGTGGTGCCGGGCCAGACCACGCTGTAGAACTCGGTCCTGACCTGCGCCTCGGCGCCGAGGTACTCGAACATGGGCAGCCAGGCCTTGGCCTGGAGCTCGAAACCGTTGGCCCAGGGACGGGCGTCGTCGACCAGGTTGACGTCCTCGTCCCAGAGCACGCTGGCCTGCCCGCCGACGTTCACCTGGCTGTAGCTGTACTTGCCGCCGGCGTAGCCGACCCGAACGCGCAGCCAGGGGAACTCGGAGTCGCCCTTGGCCCGGGGCTCGCGGGGAGCCTTGGGCTCGGGCGTGGGGGCCACCGTCGTGACGACGGCCGGATCGGGGGTGACGACCGGCTCGGTGACCACCGGCTCGGTGACGACGGGCTCGGTGGTGGCGGTGGAGCCCCAGGCCGGCGCGTCGATGCCCACGCTCAGGCCCTGGGTGACCGACCCGTCAGTCGAGGTCACCACGACCATCGCGGCGCCGCTGCTGCCCGCGGGCACGCTGAGCTGCGCCTCGTAGACGCCGCCGCCCTTGTCCGCCAGGGCGCCCAGGGTGCCCACGCTGGCCAGCGCGGTGAGCGCCTCGCCGCTGACGCCGCGGCCGTCGCTGTCCTTGGCCTCGACCCGGATGGTCACGCTGCCGCCCGGGGCGACCTGCGCGGGGGAGGCGGCGACGGTCATCTTGGCCATGGCGCCGG
>CALGIB010000378.1 GCA_937915955.1 uncultured Pseudomonadota bacterium | reverse complement strand
GAGGGCCGCACCCAAGACGTTGCACTTGATGCGGTTGCCGATGCCGGCGGCCCCTTGCTGAACCCGTAGCATTCCAGACACTTAGAGAGAGTTCAACGACACGGCTAGATAGCTCAGTTGGTAGAGCAGCGGATTGAAAATCCGCGTGTCGGCGGTTCGACTCCGTCTCTGGCCACTCGAGACCCCGGTTGCCCACGCAGCCGGGGTCTCCTGCTCTGGGTAGGCTGCTGCGATGGTCCTGATGCTCCTCCTCTCCTGCTCGGACGCCTGCGAGCAGGCCTGTGCGGCCACCAGCCGCGCCGCGAGCGCCTGCATGGCGGACTGGTCGGCGGACTGGGACGAGCTCGGCGCCGCCTCGCGGCAGGACTTCCGCGAGACCTGCGTCGAGGACTGGGGCGGCCTCCGCGCCGAGCTGGAGACCCGGGAGATCCAGCAGGCCCTGGACCGGTGCGAAGACGCGACCGCCGAGGTGAGGCAGCTGAGCTGTGACAGCCTGAGGGCGCTGCTGCTCGACTGAGCGCCCCTGGATAGGCTTGCGACCTCGGAGAGCCCGCATGAGAAACCTCGTCCTCGCCATCGACCAAGGCACCACCGGCACCACCGCGCTGCTGCTGGACGCCGAGGTCCGCGTCGTCGCCTCCCACAACGTCGAGTTCCCCAGCCACTACCCCCAGCCGGGGCACGTCGAGCACGACGTCGCGGAGATCTGGGCGTCGGTGAAGCAGGCGGTGACCGGCGCCCTGGCCAAGGCGGGCCTGGAGGCCTCGGCGATCGCGGCGATCGGCATCACGAACCAGCGCGAGACCTCGGTCTTCTGGGACAAGGACAGCGGCCAGCCCCTGCACCGAGCCCTGGTCTGGCAGGACCGCCGCACCGCGGATCGCTGCGCCAGGCTCAAGGCCCAGGGCCACGAGGAGCTCTTCAAGCGCAGGACCGGCCTGGTGCTCGACCCCTACTTCTCGGGTACCAAGGCCGCCTGGGTCCTGGACAACGTGCCCGGGGCTCGCGCGGCCGCCTCCTCGGGCCAGGCCCTCTTCGGCACGATCGACAGCTGGCTCTGTTGGAGCCTCTGCGGCGCCCACGTCACCGATCCCAGCAACGCCTCGCGCACGCTGCTGATGAACCTGGACGGCTGCGCCTGGGACGAGGAGCTGCTCGGGATCCTGGACGTGCCGCTGGCCTGCCTGCCGCACATCGCGCGCAGCAGCGAGGTCTACGGCCACACCCGCGGGCTGGACTTCCTGCCCGACGGCGTCCCCGTCGCGGGCCTGATCGGCGACCAGCAGGGCGCGCTGTTTGGCCAGGCCTGCTTCACCGCAGGGATGGCCAAGTGCACCTACGGCACGGGCGCCTTCGTGCTGATGAACACCGGCGACGACAAGGTCTACAGCGACAACGGCATGCTCACGACGGTGGCCTGGGACGTGGGCGGACAGGTCTGCTACGCCATCGAGGGCAGCGCCTTCATCGCCGGGGCGGCGGTGCAGTGGCTGCGGGACGGCCTGGGCCTGATCGGCTCGGCCGAGGAGATCGAGGCCCTGGCCCGCAGCGTGCCGGACAGCGGCGGCGTGCACTTCGTCCCGGCCTTCGCGGGGCTCGGGGCGCCGCACTGGAACCCACACGCTCGAGGCCTGATCAGCGGCATCACCGGGGGCACGACCAAGGCCCACCTGGCCCGAGCAGCGCTGGACGGCATCGCCTTCCAGATCGCCGACATCCTGGAGTCCATGAGCCAGGACCTCGGCGCTCCCCTCGCCCAGCTCCGTGTGGACGGCGGCGCGGCGAAGAACGATCTGCTCATGCAGACCCAGGCCGACCTGGTGGGAGCCACCTGCGTGCGCCCGCGGCAGCTCGAGACGACCGCGCTCGGATCGGGCTTCCTGGCCGGGCTGGCGGTCGGGATCTGGGACTCGCCCGAGGCCGTGGCCCGGGCCTGGGCCCAGGACCGCCGCTTCGAGCCGGATCTGGACGAGGCCAGCCTGGCCAGCCGAAGAGCCGGCTGGTCCGACGCCGTGAGGCGAGCGTGATCCTGGTCCTGAGCACCCTGGCCCTGGCCCAGGACGACCTCGAGCTGGCCACCTGCCCGTCGCTGGAGGAGTCCATCGCGCTGCTCCGGGCCGAGGGCAGCCCTCGCGCCTACGCCTGCACGCTGGCGGCGGAGGGAGCCCGCGAGGCGCTGATCGAGGCCTCGGCGGAGGGCGACCACCCCGAGCGCGTGACCCGGGCCCTGGCCGTCCTGCGCCTGCAGAACCTGGACGAGCCCATCGAGCCGGCCGAGGCGCGGGCGCTGATGCCGGCCGACGTGCGCCTGGTCAACGACGGCATCCAGGCCCACCGTGGACGGAGGAGCCCCGCCCCCGAGCACGAGGCCGTGTTCGAGAAGATGGGCTGGTACGACCCCAACCCGCAGTTCACGAACGGCCTGCTGACCGAGCAGGACCAGGCGAACATCCAGATCCTGCGCAACCCGCCGCCGCCGAACGCGCCGCCCTCGGCCGCCGAGGCCATGGCCAGCGCCGAGGACGCCCCGGACCCGGGCCCCAGGGGACCCTGCTCCTGCGCCAGCGCGCCGGCTGGCCTGCCTCTGCTCGGCCTGCTCGGTCTGCTCAGCCTGCGCCGGCGAGCAGGTCCAGGGCCCAGTGCACGAAGAGGAAGGGCTGCTCCGCCTCTTCGGGGGTGAACCGGAACTCCACGCGGCTCTCGCCCACGCGCATGCGGCGGGGCAGCTTCCGGGCCAGGGCGACGACGCGCTCGGGGGTGACCGCGCTGTGCTCGGACAGCTCGAGCACCACGCGCACCTGCAGCACGTTGACGCGCAGGATGCCCAGCTCGCGCGCGCGCAGCTTGATCTCCAGCACGCGCATCAGGTTCATGGCCTCGACCGGCAGCTCGCCCCGGTCGGCCTCGACCTGGTCCAGGACCCGCCGGAGCTCGGGCAGGTCCCGGGCCGAGGACAGGCTCTTGTAGATCGACAGGCGCTCGGACAGGTCCGGCACGTAGTCCTCGGGCAACCAAGCCGGCCTCGGCACCTCGATCTCGGGGTCGATCTGCTGCCGCGAGACCCGCCCTCTGGCCTCCTCCATGGCCTCCTCCAGCAGGGCCAGGTAGGCCTCGAAGCCCACGGCCTCGATGTTGCCGTGCTGCCGATCCCCGAGCAGGTTCCCCGCTCCCCTCAGCTCCAGATCCGCGGTCGCCACCGCCATGCCCGAGCCCAGCCGCGTGTGCTCCTGAAGCACCCGCAGGCGCTGCATGGCCTTGCGGGTCAGGTCACGGCCCTCGTCGATGAGCAGCGTGCAGTAGCCCCGGCGGTGGCTGCGACCCACGCGGCCACGGAGCTGGTAGAGCTGCGCCAGGCCGAAGCGGTCGGCCCGGTTGACCAGGATGGTGTTCACGTTCGGCATGTCGATGCCGGACTCGATGATGGCGGTGCACACCAGCACGTCGAACTTGCGGCTGACGTAGCGGACCAGCACGTCCTCGAGCGCGCCGTCGTCCATCTGCCCGTGCGCCACCTCGACCTTCGCCTCGGGTACGGCCTCGCGGATGGTGCGGGCCATCACCTCGATGCTGGCGATGCGGTTGTGGACGAAGAAGACCTGGCCGCCGCGTCGGAGCTCGCGGAGGATCTCCTCGCGGACCCGGCCCTGGCCGAAGCGCGCCACCAGCGTGCCCACGGGCAGGCGATCCATGGGCGGCGTCGAGATCACCGAGATGCCCCGGATGCCCGATATCGCCATGTGCAGGCTGCG
>CALGIB010000377.1 GCA_937915955.1 uncultured Pseudomonadota bacterium | reverse complement strand
CTCTCGAGTGGGGGATGGAACTGCGGGAGGGGCCTCAGCCCCAGGTTGTTCCGGGTGGTGGGATCGGCCCACAGCGGGCCTCACCCGGGAGATCAGGAGGCGTGCTGCGACCAGCCGCTGGGGGCGAAGTGGCGACCGGCGGGGGCCGCGCCGTAGACGCCGCCCATCTTCTCGCCGCCGCTCATCAGCGCCTTGTAGTCGGGGGCGACCACGAAGCCGGCCGGCATGTTGCCGATCTTCTCCTGCTGGAAGCGGTAGCGGATGCTCTCCGTGGTGACGAGGCTCAGGCCGGACACGAAGGCCACGCCGTTCAGCATGTCCTTGGTCTCCTTCTTGATCCCGCCCATCCAGTTGGCGACCGCGAAAGCACCCAGCCCACCCAGCAGACGAACATCACCCAGGAGGGAGTTGTTCTCCGTCAGGGAGATGCGCAGGCTGTTCTGGCTGTTCCGCGGACCGGCCGCGATGTAGCCCAGGGCGGCGGCGCCGCCCATGGCGAGGGAAAGGTTCCAGGCGTCGAACATCGGGGTTCCTCCGTGGGTGTTCGCTGAAAGACAAGGGCAGCCTATGGGCCGCCCCCGGGCCCTGTCAACGAGGTTGGTGACTCGGTTCCGTTAGAAATAACAAAACAGAATAATGAATCATTACAGTAGCTTACGTAGGAAAAACTGTGATCTATCATAAGAAAAGGCAGCGCACGGCTAAAAACTGCAATAGACTTCGTTTTTCAGACTCCCCCCCCCTTTTTAGGCCATTTTTTTGACTCTATGACCGCACCCACTCAGAACGTCCGGGCCATCCAGAACGCGCGAGTCTGCTTCTACTGCGGAACGAGCATCCTCAGCGCCGAGGAGGTCGTCTGCCCGTCCTGCCACGGGACGGACATCAACGATCGGCACGCGAGCCCGATCTACACCCCGCCAGAGCCCGGAAGAAAGCTCCCCCATCCCTGGAACATCGAGCTCCGCAAGGGGGGCACCTGCCTCCTGGCCGGCAACCGCGGCGCCGGAAAGACGACCTGCTGCATGCAGCTCGAGCCGGACTACATCGGGACCTCCGAGCAGGAGGTCGTCCAGGTCAAGAACGGCTGGTATCGCATCCTCGGGCAGGACGCGGCCCGCCCGAACATCGCCTACCTGTCCACCTGGGACGATCTCGCCATCGACCTCGAGGGGCTCACGGAGGGCACGATCGTCGTCGTCGACTCCATCACGCAGCTCGGGGCCACCCACAACCAGGAGGAGGTCGTCCGCTCCTGCGTCCAGCACATCCGGAACGCCCAGGCCTACGCCGTCTTCATCACGCAGCACAACAAGGACGGATCCATGGCTGGCCCGAACATCCTCCAGCACATGGTCGACATCGTCTCCGAGATCCTCACGGACCGGGACGGCCAGAGGCGCCTGACCCACCACAAGAACCGCTTCGGCGACACCCCGACCACCTACTTCACCATCGAGGAGAGCGGCATCAGCCGGCCTAACTTCCAGTACGCCTACAGCGTAGAGGGCAAGGCTGGAGACTACCGGCTGGCCCTCCACCCGGACGCTGGGGCCAAGTGGGGAGAGCTCTACAAGGAGCTCGAGACCAAGAACGTGAGGATCCCGAGGCTCGGAGTGGCCAGCTGCGCCAGGCTCTCAGGCATCTACAAGCGCGGCTTCGCCGAGCCCACCGACATCGAGGCCCGCAGGCGCTTCGCCCTCGACAACGGCGTCGACTGGCTCAGCGCCGAGGAGGTCTTCGACCACATCGCCGCCAGCTCCACCGACGACGACTCCAACGACGACCCCATCTCCTTCTGAGGGACCCCCATGATCCAAGCCAAGACCTGGCAGAGCGCCATCGACCACCGCACCCTCAACCTCGAGAGGGTCTACGCCGACTCCCTCATGGCCTACATCGTCGCCATCAGCGACGAGGTCGTCCGGGACGAGCACCGCATCGAGGACATCGACCCGATGGAGGCCCTGAGCGAGCTCCGGTCCGGCCGTCGCCCGGAGTGGTGGCCCGTCAACATCGGCCGAGTGCAGCTCATCGTCCGCTTCACGGGCGAGGACGGCATGAGCGAGACGAGGCCACCGCAGGCCATCAACCCCAACCGCGCCGACGGAGGCTTCGAGACCTTCAAGCGTGCCCTCGCCCGCATCTCAGCCAGCGCCGGGACCCCCTTCGACGGGCACCTCCAGGTCGAGATCCAGCGCACGGACAACGCGGCCTGGCTGGGCGGAGGTAGGTGGGAGTTCTACATCAACGACAAGGCCAGGAAGGGCGGCCGGGGGGGCAACAGCGACGATCGGGCGCTGACCGAGCTCGAGAAGACGCTCTTCAGTCGCCTCGATCAGCGTGACGACGTCATGCTCTCCATGGTCGGCGGCGTCTCCAACGCCATGCACGGCGCCGCCGCCGTCATCAACGCCACCCGGGGGGCCAACATGCCAGCGCCCTGGGCCGAGGGCGGCGGCGGCGGGACCATGCAGGAGACCCTCGCTCAGATCGCCCTGATGATCGCCTCCAAGACCTTCGGTGGCGACGACGACAGCGGCAGCAACAACAACGCTCGCCAGGTCGTGCCCCAGCCAGGACAGCCGGGCTACACGGGCTACACCTCTCCCACCATGAACCTCATCGCCGGACCCGAGGAGGACTTCTCCGGACCCCCGAGCGAGGGGGGCACCTACGACGGCCTGGACTACGACGACGAGCCCGTCGACGAGCAGTGGGACGACTACCGCGTCAGCGGCGACCTCAACGAGGACGAGGACGAGGACGGGGACGAGGACGAAGCCAGCGAAGCCTCCAATCCCCTCGACAAGATGTCCCCCGACGAGATCATCACCTACCTGGGCCAGCGCGTCGACCAAGCCGATCCGGCCACGAAGAATCGGATGAAGAAGGCCGCCATGAAGAACCTCGTCCCCAAGTTCCTCGGATAGGCCATGAGCGATCAGCACTTCGCGATGACCTGGTCAGGGCCCAACGTATGGCCGCGCATCAGCGCCATGAGCATCGCCGACCGCCTCATCTTTCAGCGCCCCGAGCTGACCTACCACGAGGCCCGAAAGCGCCTGCTCGATCTCGCAGCCGAGAGGGGCAACGAGCAGCTCCCCGTGGATGCCATCCAGGTCATGATCCTGTTCCGGAAAGTGAGCAACGGACCCCAGAAGACGTGCAGGCGCTTCGTCCATTCCGTGATCGACGACAACATCGAGGACTCCAGGGCCTTCCTCCAGCTACTCCGCCACCACCTCGTCCGGTCTCTCCCTGAGAGCGGGAACCCGAAGTGGCGCGTTCGCCTGACCTTTCAGTCCGACTTCACGGCCTCAATGAGCGGACGAAGCTACCTGGGTCACTTCACCGGAAGGTGGATGTGAACCGACACCCGCGCATGACCGCCGCGATGACCTCCCGCATCCGAGTGAACGCGCTCGGGGAGTTCTCCATCCCCCTGCTCGACGAGAAGGGCGGCACCCCCATCCTCGAGCTCGGACCGGGCAAGGTCCAGCACCACATCTACCTCCAGGCCCGCCTCCCGGACTTCGAGACCCTGAGGAAGCTGCCCGTCGGCATCTCCAATGGAGACGCCCACAGCGTCCACTTCGAGCCCCTCTACATCGTCACCCTCGCGCCGCTGCCCTCAGGCATGACCCTCGTCGTCAACAACCTCGTCGGCAAGGGCAACGTCCAGGGCACCCCCCTGAGGAGAGCGGAGGTGCGCAGCACGGGCTGGACGGCCAGGCCCGTCACGAACATGCTGCCGGCCATGCAGATCAAGATGGGGCCCCTCGAGGCCGACAGCTGGCTGGGTGTCCGAGCCGTGACCACCTACCGCAGGTCACTCCCTCCGCACCACACCGTGCACCCCTTCCCCTACCTGGTGTTGCTCGCCAAGGCCCACTTCCTCACCGGCTACCCGGACATGGACCCCGAGGTCACCTTCGGGAGCACCCTGAGCCCGCTCGGCCTCGGGACGGGCGGCGTCCTCAGCCCCTCCATCCCCAGCTCCAACATCTTCGGCAAGGACGGCCGCGTGGCCGACCTCGAGCAGGGCTTCAAGCAGGACGGGACGAAGAAGAAGGCCTGAGGCGATCTCACCGAAGCGTGGGGGGGCCGACGCCGTCGCGGATCATCCAGATGCGCCCGAGCCCGAGCAGCTCCAGCACGCCCAGGGCCGCCATCTCCGAGTCCAGGGAGGCCAGCTCCGCGTAGCTCTGTGAGAGGCTCAGGAGCGGGTTCTGGTGCTCTCGCAGCCAGGGGCTCACGGCCCGCGCCCAGGTCGAGGCCTCCAAGCTCTCGCCGGCAGCTGCGGAGCGAACCCAGGGCCTCAGCTCCAGGTCGTGCTCGAGGAGGGACCAGGGCGCGCTGGGAGCGGCCGGATGAAGACCGACCAGGTCAGGGGGGGGAGGCACATCGAAGATCGGTCGACCCCCATAGAGAGCAGCCAGGGAGAGCCTCAGGGCCGGGCCGAGGTCCTTCGACAGCTCGATGTGATCGCCCCCGACCACAGGGGTCAGATCCAGGTTCACGACGTGAGGTCGGCCCTGCAGGATAGGCCGGGTGCCCGCCGCCAGGATGTCACCAGCCGCCA
>CALGIB010000376.1 GCA_937915955.1 uncultured Pseudomonadota bacterium | reverse complement strand
CCCTGTGCTTCGTGCGCGGGCGGGGGCTCGGTGCGCCAGGACCGCCGACTCCAGCGCGACCGTCACGCCCGCCGAGAAGACCGGGTCCAGGAACTCGCCCGAGTTGCCAACCAGCACCCAGCCCGGGCCGTGCAGCGTGGACACCGCGGTGGAGTAGCCGGCGATCAGCACGGGCTCGAACACCCGCTGGGCCGAGGCCAGGCGGACGGCGACGTTGGGCTCTTCGGCCAGGATGGCGTCCAAGCGCTCGCGCGGATCCTCGGGGTAGCGGGCCAGGAGCTCGGGGCTGGCGACCACGCCCACCGAGGTGCGGCCGTTGCTGAACGGGATGACCCAGATCCAGGCGCCTCCCCGGTGCATGCAGACCCAGGTGCGTCCCTCCAGCTCACCCTCTTCGCGCACGTCCCCCTCGTACCAGGCGAACAGGCTGTGGCGCATCGGCAGTGTCGAGGGTCTGTCCAGCGCCATCAGCTTCGGCAGCACGCGGCCGTAGCCGCTGGCGTCCACGACGAACCTGGCGGTGACCCCGACCTGCTCTCCGGCCGGGGTCTGGTAGGTCACGCGCGCAGGAGGGCCCTGCTCGACCTCGACCACCGCGTGCTCGAAGAGCACCTCGACGCCCTTGTCCGAGACGGCCTGGATCAGCGCCTGATCGAAGTCGTCCCGGGGCACCTGCCAGGTCCAGGCCCAGCCCGGCGTGAACTGCTGGCCGAAGTCGAACTCGGACAGCGCGCCGTCGCGCAGGAAGGCCGCGCCGTGCTTGCGGAGGTAGCCCCGAGCCGCGGCGGCCTCGAGCAGACCTGCGGCCTGGAGCAGATCCATGCTGCGGGGGAGGAGGCTCTCGCCGATGACGAAGCGCGGGAAGCGGGACTTCTCGACCACCAGGACGCGGTGACCACGGTCGTGGAGGAACGAAGCGGCGGCGGCGCCGGCGGGGCCCGCTCCGATGACGAGGACGTCGACCTGGGACATGCGGCTCTCCGAGCAGAGGACCCGGCCACTATTCGGCCTCGACCGACCTGTTCGGGCGAACGCGCGCGGGCCTGACTTGTCTCACCTACTTGGGTTCGACGTAGCCCAGGGCCTCGAGCTGGGCGTTCAGATCGTCGCCCAGGGCCTGGGCGTGCCAGACCTTCTGCTGACCCATCAGCTGCTTCCGCAGCGCCGCCATCTCCTCGGACAGCTGGCTGACCACTTCGGGCTGCGAGGCCGCCACGTTCTCGCTCTGGTCCTGGTCGTCACCGGCGTAGAGCTCGACGGAGCCGCGATCGACGGGGATCGGGCGGGCCCCTTTGGAGGTGGTCTCGATGAGGGACCAGTCCGGGGTGGTCCACCGGCGGCGGTGGTCGCTGCTGTAGTAGGTCTCGGTGAGCACGAAGGCCTCACCGGTCTCGGTGCGCCCTTCTCGGAGCAGGCCCGCCCGCGAGTGGCCGTCCGCGGGCTCGAGGGGCTCGACCCCTCCCAGGTCCAGCAGGGTCGGCTTCACGTCCACGTTGCTGGCCAGGCCCGTGACGCGGGCCGGGGGAATGTCCGGCGCGGACAGGATCCAGGGCGTGCCGATGTTGGCGTCGTAGAGGAAGCGCCCGTGCGCCTTTCCGGCGTGCTTCGGGGTGTGCAGGCCCTCGCCGTGGTCGCCGACGATCACCAGCGTGCGATCCTCTCGGCCCAGCTCAGCCAGGCCCTCGTCCAGCTGCTGGACCGCGTCCGAGAAGATGCGGACGGCGGCGTCGTAGCGGTCGAGCTTCGTGGGCCTGGCCATCACCTCGAGGCCGAAGTGGCGCGGGACGCGGGCCTCCTGGCTGAGCGGCGCGTGGGTGTCGATCAGGACCAGCTGGCCGAACAGGTCACCCTGGACCCGGGCGGCGGACTTCAGCCAGGCCTCGACCACCTCCTCGCCCGGGATCTTGCTGCTCTCCTCGCGCCAGAGCGCCGCGAGCTCGAGGTAGGTCGCGAAGCCCTGGTCCATGCCGAAGGTGCCGTTGGCGTTGGGGTTGGCGGTGGCGCCGATGGCCGCGTAGCCACCGCGCGTGAAGGCCTCGCCCAGGGTCTCGAAGTCGGGGTGCACGCCCAGGGTGGTGTTCATGCCCGGACCCGGGTCGTCGATGCCCAGCACCAGCGGGTAGCGGCCAGTGGTGAGGCTTCCGATCGAGGGCCTGGTCCACGGCGCGTTGCTGTGCATCTCCTCGAACAGCGCGCCCCGGGCGGCGAGCTCGTCCAGGTAGGGGCTGACGCCCTCGCGCGGGTTGCCGTAGGCGCCGATCCGGTCGGCGCGCAGGGTGCAGCCGATCACCAGGACGACGGTGCGGGCCTTGGTAGGCGAGCCCACAGCCGGCTCCGGGACCTGGGCGGTCTCGGGGCCGGAGGCAGGACTCGAAGGGGCTGGCTCGTTCGAGCAGGCCAACAGCAGCGACCAGATCACGCCGCCGACCTAACGCGCTTCGCCGGACTGCGGCATGGTCGGGCCCTGGTCGGCGGCCCGCGCGAGGGCGATCGCGGTGAGCCTGATCCGCCGCCTCCCCCCTGCTGTACGATCGGCGGATGTTCTGGACCATCCTGGGTTGTGCGCAGTCCGGCGCGCCGTCTGACGTGAGCTCGTCCGACTCGTTGATCCTGACGGACACAGGCCGAGAGCGACTCTCGGGGCCCGTCCTGATCATCGGCGGGGGTCCATCGGGTATGGCCGCCGCCATGGACGTGGACGAGGCGATCCTGTTCGAGGCCACCGACAGGCTCGAGGGTCGCGCGCCCGCGGCCGGACAGCTGATGTACTTCGTCGGGACCGAGGAGCAGTCCGAGCACGGCGTCGAAGACAGCGCCGAGCAGGCGCTCGCGGACTGGCCGACCTACACGGGCAGCGTGGGCAACTGGGCTACCGAGCTCTTCCTGAGCGAGTCCGACGAGGTGCATGACCGCCTCACCGAGCTGGGCCTGAGCTTCGTCCTGAGCCCGCCGGACAGCCGCCTGGGTCGGCGCCGGAACCACGGCGCCCAGCAGCCGGGGCTCTCCCCG
>CALGIB010000375.1 GCA_937915955.1 uncultured Pseudomonadota bacterium | reverse complement strand
GCTGGGCCTTGTGCTGCACGATCCAGCGCCCCTCCTCGTCCCACGTCACCAGGGGGACGAGGAGGTCGCGGAGGCCCCGATAGAGGCGGTCGGGCCGATGGGGGTCCGATGCTCTCCAGGCCGCGATCTCCTGCAGGGACTGCTCTCGGCCCGGGGTTCGGTCGAGCTTGAGGACCAGGGGGCCCATGTCCAGGACGACGCGCCCGGCTCCCCAATCCAGGATGGGGGTGCCCAGCAGGCCCTCGAGCGCCTTGACCTGTGCGCCGGAGAGGACATAGGAGTCCCTGTAGTGGGCGTCCTCCCAGGCGTTGAGCGTGGCCCACAGGCGCTCGGCGTGGGCGCGGAGGGACTGCATGTCGGCCTGCGTCTCGCGGCGCCCCACGAGCGCCGCGGCGACGATGGAGAGGGCGAGGAAGATGGGGGTCATTGGACCCTGACCCGCTGAGGTCCACGAGATCGCCAGAGCGTGAGCTGCAGTGCGTCGAAGCTGCGGTTGCCGTGCACGGGCACCCATGCCTCGGAGATGAGCTCCATGTTGCAGGGGGCTGCGTCGACCTCACCGGGGCGCTTGTTCGGATCGATGAGGCGCAGGGCCGACTCCTCCCGGTACTGTCCGAGGCGTCCTGGGAGCTCCTCCTCGACCCACTCGGCGTCGTCTCCGTGCTGCAGGGAGCTGCAGGGGCCGACGCCGGCATCGAGGCACCAGGGTGACCAGGGCTCGGCGCGGATGAGGTACTGGTGGCCGGCCAGGGGGATCTCCCAGAAGTCACCCCAGAGCGGGCGCGGCTGGAGGGTCAGCGCGTGTCGGGCCGCGAAGCCCTGGATCCAGGCGCGCGTGTCCTCGGACCAGGCGTGAGGCGGCACCTCGTTGATGAGCCCGAGCCACGCCTCGATGACGTCCAGGTCGACGCCGATGCCCCGGAGGTGGGCCGCGGCCTCTCGGATCTCTCGCCAGCCAGGGGAGTCGCCTTGCAGCGGCCCCTGGCGCGTAGCTCCGGAGGATCTCCGGTCGGCGAAGAGGGCCAGGATCAGGGCGGCGGCGGGGAGGATCGTCAACATGGGCCTGGGCATGTTAGCCTACTGGCCATGGTCAAGCGCGGTCCCCTCCCCTGGATCTTCGGCGCCCTCCTGGGCTGGGGGGCGCTGTCCTTCATGGCGACCCGGCGCAAGCTGCCCCGAACGCACCTCCTGGAGCTGGCCGAGGACTACAGCCTGAGGGGTCGGACCTGGCTGCTCCGACGCTGCGCCGACGGCGTGGCCTTCCGCGTCTTCGAGCCCAACCCCTCCATGATCCGCGCCCTCGTCCAGCAGCTGGCCCTGAGCCCGGAGACGGCCGAGGCCGAGGCCGAGGAGCGCCCTCAGCTCCAGCCGCTGATCTGGGCCATTCGGAGCCTCGGAGCAGAGCACCTGCTCAGCCGAATGGAGGCGGGGACCTGGCTGATCTTCCTCTCGGAGGAGGGCACCTCAGCAGGTCGCTATGTCGCGCTCCTGCAGCCGGGCCGCGGCCTCGAGCAGGTCCTCGAGTACGAGCCTGGGTCGCTGACCGAGCAGGACGCCACCTTCCTCGTCGAGGGCCTCCAGTGATCCCGCTGGCGCTGCTGGCCTGCGGCGTGGCCCTCGATGACGCGGGGCGGTCGACGCCCCGACCGCTCTACCCGAAGCTGGACCCGCACACGCTGCCGCACTCGGACGAGCTGCCGCGGCCTCGGGTCCGGCCGGATCCTGCCCAGGCCGCAGCTGACGCGGCCATCATCTCTCGGATCGCGCACCGGCCAGGCCCGCACCTCGAGGTCGTGCTGCTGGACGATCCGCTCTCCCCGAGCCAGATCCAGGCCTGGCTCGAGGCCAGGGCATCGACCCCTGTGGAGAACCGCCCCCTCGACGTCACGCGCCACACCCCCGACAAGCCCGCTGGTGGGGTGGCGTGGACCTCCCAGCAGCGACAGGGCCCGGGCTTCATCTCCGGGTGGGCCGAGTTCGCTTGCTCCGAGTACGAGGCCGCGTGCGTGCCCCAGGCCATGCTGCTGGAGGCCTCTCCGGAGGCTCGGGTCATCGACCTGGACGAGGCCCTGGCCCTCGGCGGGCGCGGCGTGACATCGAGGGTCTCGGGCCGCGAGATCATGGATTGGGAGCGCCTGGCCCGAGCCGGCGTGGACGCGGTCCACTACTCGATGGAGTCTGCGTACCTCGAGGGCTGGGACGCCGAGAGCACGGTCTGGCTGTCGCCGAGCAAGCTCCGGGCCGTGCGCCTCGTGGCCCTGGATCGAGGGCAGCTCGTCCGAGGCTGAGGTCAGGCGAGCTGGCCCTCGCTGTCGCTGTCGTCGTCGCCGTCGTCCTGGTGATGGGGTGACGGCGTCGGACGGGGTGGCCTGGGCACCCTGGGCACCCTCTTGAGGGTCTCGATGAGGTCCCTGGTCTCCCTCTGGGTCGCCCTCTGGGCCGCGCTCAGCTCGTTGACCGCCGCCGCGGACCCCAACAGGACCTCGCTGCCGCCCCACAGCTGCTCCAGTGCCCGGTCCATCCCCTCGTCCCTCTGCTGGCCCCGGGCCATCGCCGACCTGGCTGAGCGAGGGATCGTGGAGCGCCCGTGCGGCCCCGTCAGCTTGCTGCTGGCGAGCCCGATGCCCTCGACGGCGGCCTGGCTGAGGGCGTCGATCCCGAGACGGATCGCGGCGCTGGTCTTCATCTCGAAGATGGTGCCGGCTGGCGCCATCTGGGTCCTGGAGGCGGCCATCGAGTCCCCCTGATGGTCGGCGATCATGATCCGGGTGGCCCGACTGATCTGGATGAGGGGGGGGCCGGTCTGGAGCTGGCCGATGCAGGCTCGGGCCTCGGCCACCGCGTCCCTCGGGTCCTTCCCTGGGGTCCTCAGGTCCGAGAGCGCCCTGAAGAGCTTCGAGAGGGTGATGTCCCCGCTCATGGCGTCATCCCGGAGGTCGGGTTCGCGAGGCCCAGCGCGGCGATGCCCTCGAGGGCAGCCTCGGCGCGGGCCGGGTCCGCGAGGGCCGCCTTCAGGAGGTTGAGGGCGAAGATCACGCTGTGGTCCTCGCGGGCGAAGATCACGCTGTGAGCGGCCACGGTGTCGATGGCGGCCTGGAACCCCGCGAGCCACTCATCGGACCTCGCGTCGTCGTCCTCGTGGTCCTCGTGGTCCTCGCCCTCGCCGTCGCCGTCCTCATCCTCCTCCAGGAGATGGGGTCGGTGGTCGGCGTACCTCATGCGGTCGGCCTGCAGGAGCTCCATGCTCAGGCCGAGCTCCTCCATGAAGGCCTTGGCCTTGGCCATGGACCCCTCGACGTCGAGCGGGTCGTCGGAGTGGTGGGCGTTGATGTCCGCGCAGACCTCGAAGTCGAGCTGCTGCATGGCCTCGCCGAGGGCCAGCTGGGTCCGCTGCTGGACCTGGGCCATCTGCAGGGCCCTGGGGTCCATGAGCATCTGCAGGAGGAGCTCGGTCTCTTCGACCGTGAGCAGGGGGGCCATGATGGAGGCGTACAGCTCGATCAGCTGATCGAGGGCCTCTTGGGACGTGACCCGCTCCACGTAGATCAGCTGCAGCTGCAGGGATCGCATGTTCGAGGTGTAGATGTGGGACTGCACGAGGGACATCGCGCTGCGGAGGACGGTCGCGCGGAGCTGCCGCAGGCTGTCTCCCGTGGAGAGGGCCTCGCTGAGCGCCTCATGGCGCCCGGTCTCGGTGTTCAGGTCGTGGGTCAGGCTCAGGGTTTGCATCATCAGGTCTCCGTGTCGTCGTGGTGCAGGGGTCGGCCCGGCCAGCCGGGGTCTTCTCGGACGTCGGGGAGGGGGAAGGCGGGGAGGAGGTCCGAGGCCAGGCCTCGGGGCAGCGCCAGGTGCCGAACCTCGTTCCAGCCGACAGCCAGGGCCTTCGGGCCGGGCAGGCTCGGGTCGATGAGCAGCGCCGTCGGCACGGACTCGAGGGAGGCGGTGAAGAGCAGGCGCCAGGGGCAGGCGACCTTGTCCTGGTCGCGCAGCTCCTCCCGAACCCAGACGATCTCCCCGTGCCGGGCTGGCCGGCGGCGGCGACCATAGCGTGGCAGGCCGGCCTCCAGGGCCTGGGCCAGCACGGTCCAGTCGGCGGGGGGGTGCTCACGGAGGGGCGCTGGCGGGGTGACCGAGCGGCCCAGGGGCTTGAGCAGCTCGAGCTCGATCCAGGTCGGCCCGAAGGAGGGGTGCTGCACTCGGGCCGACGCCCCCTCGACGCGGAGGATGTCGAGGGGTCCGACCGGGAGGGTGGTCGTGGCCGCCCCGCAGCGACAGCGTCGGTCGCGCAGCGCTGGGCAGCCGATCAGGTGCAGGACGGTCGGCTCGAGCAGCCTCGGATCGGCGAAGACCGGGGCTGGCTGGCGGAGGCCGAGGTTCTTCATCGCGAGCCCTGGGTCGTCGCGGCGGAGGCCTCGGTGTGGACGCGGCAGTCGTTCATGCCCAGACTCAGCAGGGCGTAGACGATCAGCAGGGCCAGGAATCGAGCCTCGTTGGACACGCCGCCTCCTCCACTCGGTCTTATGTCGAGGGCTCTCGATGGTCAAGAAGCTGGGTTCATGTTCTGGCCTCTTATGGTGGCCGTTAGCCCAGGGTGCTATCCTGGCTCTCCTGGACACGACCTGGAGGTCCTCGTGGGGTTCCTGATCGCCTTCGGGATGAGCACGATGGGGCTCTACCTCCTCCACGCGGAGCGGCGGGGCCAGGAGCTGCTGCACCCGAAGGCGGCCAGCGTGGTCGGCGCGGTCCTGCTCCCCCTCCCCCTCGAGGGCTCGGCCAGCGTGGCCCTCGTGGTCCTTGTCGTCGCAGATCGGGAGGTCCAGGTCCTCGTGGTCGACCGCGGCCTTCACGCGGCCTGGGTGACGCGCAGCCCCGAGCTCGAGGCCCTCGGCCTCCCCGCGGCCCCCGCCTCGGCCCTGGAGGTCCTGGCCCTCCCTGGAGAGGCCAGGGGCCAGATGGTCGGGCTGGTCGATGGCTCCGTCCGGGCCGTCGCGACCTTCGGGCCCGAGGGCCGCACGGCCTCGGCCAGCCTCGAGCTCGGCCACGAGCCCTGGCAGGCCCTCTTCGATCAGGCCCTGACCTTCTTGCGCGAAGGCGGGGAGGTCTCCGCGGTCGCGCTGTCGGACCTCCCAGAGCTGGAGGCCCCCGTGACCCTGGAGGGGCTCGCGCGGGGGCTTCGGCAGGCCTGGGCGGGCAGCTGGGGCTCAGTCGGCTGAGCTG
>CALGIB010000374.1 GCA_937915955.1 uncultured Pseudomonadota bacterium | reverse complement strand
CGAAGTGGACGAGCTGTCCCTCCACGAGATCCTGGTCTGTCTTCTGCGAGAAGACCACGACGTAGAAGAAGTCCCCGTCTGCCCCCAGGCTCTCGATCCCGATGTCCTTCACGGGGATCCCGAAGGCCTGCGCCACGTCCTTGGCCAGGTCCTGGAGGGCAGCCTCGTCTGAGAAGGTATACCCTCCGTGCATCTTCCCGTCTGCCTCTTCCCAGCCCCAACGGAACAGGGGGCGAGCCGAGGACACGTCGATGATCTGAGGCTGCTGGACGAAGCCCGCAGGGTTCCGGCGACGCCGCGGGTTCGCCTTGCTCTCGATCTTCTTCAGCTGCGTCAGCGTGGGCATCCGACCACCGGACTTCTTCTGGATCTTGGCGAAGTTGCGCTGGTACTTGGCCCAGATGCCGGACAGTGCCGGCTCGTTCGGCGGGAGGATCTTCGCCATCTTCCGGATGAGCGACGGGTAGTCCGAGGGGTTCCCCCGGCCCATGATCATGAACTGGATGACCACCTTGGCGTGGTTCCAGCCACTGTCCTCCTTCCAGGCAGGCCAGCCGGTCTTGCCCTTGAGGAAGCCACCGTAGCCGGGACGAGCCTTCGACACCCGAGGGGCAGGCCAGAGGGGCTCGTGCTGGTCGTGGTGAAGAATCCCCTTCTTCACGCCCCGGCGGAGACCGCGGGGCATGTTCGAGAGGTCCTTGCCGCGAAGACCTCGTCCGCCATCCACGAGGTGCGCCAGGGTCGGGTTCCGCGGGTTCGGACGGGCAGGACGGTAGTGACCAGGACCACGCCGCTCCAGCTCGACCATCGCCGGGTAGCTGCCTCCGTCTGCAAGCCGCCAGAGCTGCGGGTCGATCAGGTCCTTCATGCCCTTGCTGGGCTGGGCTGCTCCCTGGGACGCGCTGTAGGAGCGGCTGTACCCGACACCACGAGGAAGAGAGCCTCCCTGACCTCCGGTGTGTCGAGTCGGTGGCGTGTAGACCTGCTGGTAGACAGGCTCCAGGGGCTGCGCCTGCGAGATGTTCTGTCCCTGGATCGGGTCTCCGCTGGGGTAGACCTGCATCTGCTGGAGCGACGGGCCTGCCTCGAAGATGTTCCGCTCAGTGCTGGGCGCGATTCCTCTCTGAGACAGCGCAGAGGGCGTCCTGGTGACGGAAGTCAGGGAGCGACGCGGGTTCTTCTTGGCCTTGCGGCCACTGAAGAAGGCGTCCCAGTCGAAGTTCGAGTCCATGAGGCGGTCTCCAGAGAAAGCTCTGATGACCTTAGCGCGGGACTTCCCTCCGGACTTGGGCTGCATCAAGACGGAGTGCTACCCGCCGAAGAAGGCATCCCAGTTGAAGTTCGAGTCCGCCCCGTAGGTCTTACTCGGCTTCGGGGGCTTCCTGCGGATCTCCTTCCGGTCCTTCTTCCGTGCAGCGGCGAGTTCAGGTTCCAACCGGGCCATCACCTGCGAGGAGAACTCGCTGATCATCTTCCTGTAGGTGGGCATCCCCTTCAAGGCCGTGATGGTCTCGTCCGACTGAATGGACCAGGCGATCTCCCGCCTGATCATCGCCCGCAGCTCCTTCTCCGTGAAGCGATGACGAAGCTGTCCCCGCTCGATCCGCCGCGTGATCCGGGTCACCATGTCTGCCAGGCGGGTGTAGAACTCCACGGACCGCTTTGCATGGGCAGAGCGGGCACCGTCACGCTCCTCGCGCCGGTTGGCCTGGTAGAACTTGTTGTAGCTGTCTTCCATCAGCTCCCGCTCCACGTCGTCCGGCAGGGCTCCACGAGGACGGCCAACACGGTAGCCGTCCGTCAGCTCGGCCAAGAGGTCCTGAGCGAAGTGCCTCAACTCATGGTCCAGCGAGTCCTTCGCCTCTTTGAACGCCGCTGGTGACGCCCACCTGGGCTTGTAGACACTGATCTCCACAGGCCACCGGCTGTTCGCGTAGGAGGCCAGCCACCCCATCTCATGGTCTCCCCCAAGCCTGAGGTACAGCTCTTGGAGCCTCTGCGGGAGCCGCTTTCTCGCCTGGAGCGGGTCCCAGCCCTTCCTCAACAGCGGCTCCCAGCCTGCGAGGTCAGTGACGAGTGTCCTCGCATGGGGAAAGGTGTTCCACACGGGCGAGGTGTCGTAGTCCCCCATGAACTTCAACGCCGCGGCCCGCACCATAGGCGGGATGCGGATCTCGCTGTTGTTGCGTGCGCGCCTCGCCATCACTCCCCTCCGCTGAAGAACTTGTCCCAGTCCGTGAGCGTCTTGCCTGCAATGACCTTCTCTTCCCGGATCTTCTTCGGCTTCCGCTGCTTCGGCGTCGGGGGAGGAGGCGGCAGCTTGGTCCGGATCTTCTTCTCTTCCCGGATCTTCACCCTCGTCGGGTTCCCGCTGCGGCCCAAGAAGGCGCTCTCAGGTGGGAGCCAGTCCCGGAGATCGGCCTTGCTGTACTCCTTCGCCCTGATCGTCCCCAGGTCACGCGTCGGGTCGAACCCTTCGTTGTAGAGTTCTCGGATGTAGCTGTCCGCTGCTCCCTGAGTCGAGAAGCTCACAGGCAAGAAGTGACTCTTCCTCGTCAGAGGCCAGACGAAGAAGCGAAGACCCTGACGGGTCGGCTCCGGCGTGGCGCGGAACGGCCCGTACTTCCGGCCCCTTCCGAGCATGACCTCGTACTCCTGACGCCCTCGGATGAGCCGATCGACGTCCTGGTACCGCTCGTAGGACCTCTCGATGGTCTCCCCGACGCTGTGCTCCCGCAGGTACTTCCGCTTCACGTCGCC
>CALGIB010000373.1 GCA_937915955.1 uncultured Pseudomonadota bacterium | reverse complement strand
ACTCCGGCTCGACGGCAGCAGATGCCCCACAGCTCATCCAGAGCGGTGTCGACGTCCGTGGTTCCAGGACGCCTTGCTCCCTCGGTCACGGCCCGCTGGGTGGCCCCGTACAGCCTCCTCGGGTCGGTCTCACGCAGGAGTTCCGCCAGAAGCGCGACGGCGCGGTAGCAGGACTCGTTCCGGCCCCCGACGTCGTACCAGGGCTGCCCCGCCTTGAGAGACCGGTAGAGGCCAGGCGAAGGCTTGCTGAGCTTGCGGCTCAGCCCCGAAGACTCGAAGTCTTCCCTGCTCCACGAGCACGCGTCGAGTTCGAGACCTCGCGGCCTGTCGCCCGCATCCACGGGGTGGGAGACTGGCTCGTGGTCGCGGGCGGGAGCCTCCGCCGTCAGCCAGGGGTCGAAGCTCATGGGCCCCAGCCCGGAGTAGTCCGACCAGGCTTGAGCGGCCTTGTTGTCCCGCATCACCCGCGGCATGCGGAAGCAGCGGGTCCACTCGTTCGCGGTCTTGTCGATCACCAGCCCGTGCTCCTCCAAGAAGCTGTGCATGATGGTCCACAGGTGCCCCGCGAAACCGCGGGGCGAGTGGGTGCGACCGTTCTTCGTGTACCTGGGGTTGCCTATGACCTGCTTGTAGGTCTCCACCGGGATCGGCTTGTCGGGGATGATGATCAGCCGGAGTCCCCCGCGGGTCGTGTAGATCCCGGCGTAACGCAGGGGGTGGTCGCGCCCGCCGCCCACGCCCCCGAACTCGGCCATGAGCTGTTTGGCGACGTCCCGAGCTTGTTCCGGCCCGCCCTCCCACTTCCCGTGCGGGTCCAGGTCGAGGTCGACGAAGACGTGGTGCATGAGCACAGAGACGCCCGCGTCCGCGAGGGGACCCAAAGACGAGTTCCGCAACGCCGGCTGTCTTTCGACCGGCTCCCCCCCGATCTGCTCGTGGCAGCGGTAGCCCACGGCATGGGCATCGGTAGGCCATTGCTTCTCCAGCGAGGCGAGCAGCCCCTGGGCCTTGAACGCCACCACCTCCTTGCAGTCTTCATCGTCGGGGCTCGTCCACCGAACCGGGCATTCGTCCGGCCACACCACGATTCCCGGCCCGTGCTTCTGCTGGGGCGGGAGCTGGGGCGGGAGTTCCACGCCGCCCTGGCCCTCCTGGCGGGCTCCTCGGGGGTCAGGCGCGGAGGCGTTGGTCACGCTCGGCCTCGTGCTCTCCATCTGAGACTCCTTCCAAGGTCCGCTCGGGGCGGACGCAGCGGTCCATGCGGCGAGGCCGCGCTGTGGACTGCTTGACGATGGGGGGGAGCCGAGGCTCCACCGTGGGGTGTGCCACAGGGCCACCGGTCACAAGGGGTAGACCGGCGACCCTCACCAGGGCGGAGATGCGAGGGATGGGACCTCGCACCCAAAAACACTACCTGAGCAGCGCAGCCATGTGGGAGATTCCCTAATACTTTCATGCACTTGTCGCTACCTAACGCCCCTGTCGCTAGCTAACACCCGGGCCAAGACTTGACCCTGTGGGCCCGCGTCACACGAAGGGAGCGGGCCGAAACCGAGCGGGCCAGAGCACCACCTCAGGAGATCGCGCGCCTCGTCGCGGTCCTGGTCGCACCAGGCGCCCGCGGGACGACTCGATGCGGGCCCTGGCGGGTCCCTCGACCATCAAGCCCGCCCGATCCGGCAGGGGAGGCGCCGATGGCGGTCATTCGTGCGTGGTGGGGCAGCTTTCGGCTGAGTCCCGCCTCGGCCACCTGGGGGTCCCACAGCCCTGGCTCGCCGCGGTCCCTCGACATGCAGGTCCAGAACCCCGTGGCTCTGGCACAGCCTGGCGGCGCGCCTCTGGGACCACCGGCGACCGGTGGTTCTCCTCCTCCCGAACCTCGCGCGGCGGGTCACTGGAGACCGACCCGGTGCTCCTGGAGCGAATCGCCGCGATGTGGAAGTCCGGCGCAGACAGGCTCTCGGTCGAGGGCAAGGCGCAGGCGCTCCTGGCTGCGCTCCAGGCTGAGCCTCTCGGACGCGGAGCGGCCCCCTTGCAGGATGCCCGGCTCTTGATCCAGATGCGGAACGCGCTCGCCCACGCGAAGTCCGAGCCCCACGAATACGACGAGGATCAGGAGTGCTGGGACGGCCCCGGCAACAGGCTTGAGCCGAAGCTGCGCGGCAAGTACCCGATTCCCGACACTGACGACCTCGGGGCGAAGATGCCCTTCCTGCCGCACCGCGCGTTCTCCTTCGGCTGCGCCGAGTGGGCTCTCCGCACCGCCGTCGCGTTCATCGACGACCTGTACGCGCGGCTCGGAGCGAAGTCGTCGGTGGACGGAATCCGTCAGATCGTCAAGGAGGCGCTGGAGGGCGGCAGCAGGAGGGCGGAATAGTGATGACGCTGGCTCAGACGACGGGGGACCGCACATGAAGATCGAAGTCGGTGAGTCCTTGGCCCTCTCCTGGCTTCGCCACGTTCGCCGGTGCCAGGTCGTGCAGATCAACTGGAAGGCCACCCCCGACATCCTAGTCGGCGTCGAGGACGGACCGCTCGGGGCGGTGTTCGACACCATCCGGCGGGGCTTCGATGAGGCAGCGGAACCGATGCCGCTGGTGAAGAAGACAGCGTCCTTGAAACAGTGGCTCCAGCAGGGTGAGGTCGATGCCCTCGGGCTCAAGCTGCGGGCGGGCAGGGTCGAGGAGGCCATCGCCGTGGACATCGCCTTCCACGAAGGTGGCTTGCAGTACGGCAGCAAGGCCGAGACTTCCGCGAGGGTGGCGAAGAAGTTGCTGCGGACGGCGCTGCTGCTCCGGGGGCCGCTCGCGCTGGAGGCCGGAACCGTGGTGTTCGCCTCCCCGAAGGTAAGCCCGGCGACGGCGAAGGCGGTAGTGGCGGCCCTGGAGCGGGTGCGGGCGTTCGCGTCAACGGTCGATGTCCTCCGCTCCGTCAGCTTCGAGGTACTGATCGGCGACGGCTTCCATGAGCAGATTCTGGCCAAGGTGCTGGATACGGCGAGCGATGTCGCCGACACCAGCGAGTTGTTCCTGCGGAGCGTTCAACTGGTCCGGCTGTTCGACCGCTGAGGGCGACTCCTTCGAGCTACGCCGCGGGCCGAATCCGCAGCCCGTCATCGAACGTCCAGACCTCCGCGTGGGGGATCTCCGAGACGGCGTACCTCAGCTTCTCGGATGCCTCCCTCGCCAGGATCACGCCGCGCAGACTCTCGTTCGGGCGGAGCGCCTCCTCGCGAAACCAGCCGGTGTAGCGAAGGAGCTGGCCGACGACGCGGTCCTCGGCCTTGCCCCGCTTCAACTCGATGATCCACCACGACCGGGACCGGCGCTGCCAGCCGACCAGATCGACTACGCCCGTCGGGATCGCGTACTGCCGGTCGCCTCCGTGTCCACGCCCCTGGTGCGGCCTTTCGACAGGCTGCCTGCCCGAGGAACTCATCATTCGACGCTGAGAGTGACCTCGGCCCACAGCACAGGCCGTTCTTTCTCTAAGGTGCATTCTTCGCGTGGCGCTGTGGGGCGTCTTTCCTGGGGGGGCACATGGATCGAGCGAGCCAACACGTCCGGAGGACACTCGGGCCGTTGGGCAGTCGGGGACTCTCCGCTGCTCCGACGGGGCAAGCCGACCGGAGCCCGTCCGAGCGGTGGGACCATCCCGGACCTGTGGCGGTGCTCGAGCGCCGCCACAGGTCATCCGAATCTGTCGAGCACAAGCTC
>CALGIB010000372.1 GCA_937915955.1 uncultured Pseudomonadota bacterium | reverse complement strand
CGCGACCGGCCCGGTGCGGACCTCCTGCGGGGCGACGGCGGCCTGCTCGCGCTCGGCCAGGCGCGTGGCCAGCGCCTGAAGCTCCTCGGCGTGCCGTCGCAGCTCGGACAACTCCGCCTCGGTCGCGTAGCCGCCCGCGGGAGCCTGGCTGCGGGGCTCGGGGGCCTCGACGGCCGGCACGGTCAGGCGGGACCGCAGCGTCGCGACGTAGCCCTCGACCTCGCCTCGATCGATGGGCTCGGTCTCTAGGTAGCGCTCGAAGGTGGCGATGGCCTGCTCGTACTGGCCGGCGTCCGCGTAGGCGCGCCCGATGTTGTAGAGCACCGCGGGGTGCGGCACCAGCGCGTAGGCCTGCTCGAAGCGCTGGATGCCCGCGGCGTAGTCGCCGCCGGCGATCAGCTCCAGGCCCTCGTTGAAGGCGCGGCGGGCCTCGTCCTTCGGGGCGGCCTGGGCGGGCCCGACCCAGGTGAGCGCCAGACCGAGGGCCAGGGCGAGAGAGCTTCGCATCGAGGGCTGCCTGGGTCTAGTCGAAGGGGTTGGCTTTGTAGCCAGCGGGGGCGGCGGCCTCACGGGTCTCGTCGGGCTCGGCGGCCTCGCTGGTCCCGTCGGGCTGGTCGGGCTTCGTCACGCCCGGGTCGGGCTCGGCGGCGGACCGGAGGCGAGGACGCGCTGAGCCTGCTCGGGGCGGCTCCGTCGGCAGGTCCAGCTCGGGGCTGGGCGGGACCTCCAGGACCTGGGGCTCGTCCAGGGGCGCGAGCGTAGCCACCAGCTGCAGGGCCGGTCCGGCCAGATCGTGCTCGAGGCTGGCGGACACGTACCCGGCGTGGCTGAACTCGAAGCTGCGCAGGTCCCGCTGACCGCGGCTGTCGAGCTGCACATCCAGCGGCGTCTGGCCCAGGGTGCGGCCGTCGCTGCGGACCAGCGCCCCCGCCGGCTCGCTGCGGAGCGAGACCGTCACGCGCGAGGCCTGCTCGCTCGGCTCGCTCCTGGGCTCGTCCCCGAGGACCACCCAGGCCAGGCCCACGCAGGCCAACAGGGCCGCTGCACCCAGGGCCGCGAAGAGCGGGGCGCGGGAGGGCGGCGGCGGCTGGACCATGCTGGAGAGGCCGCTCGGCTCCTCGGGGCCCACCTCCGCGCAGGCGGCCAGGGCCACGATGACCCCACGGATGTCCGGGAAGCGGTCATCGGGGGCCTTGGCCAGGCAGCGCTGAACCACCGCGTCCAGGCCCTCGGGCAGGACCCGATCCGGGAAGCGCTCGGCGATGCTCGGCACGGGCTGCTGGATGTGGGCCAGCATCGTGGCCGTCGAGGTCTGCCCGTGGAAGGGGTAGGCCCCCGTCAGGCAGCGGTAGAGCAGGATGCCCAGGGCGTAGATGTCGGCCCGCTCGTCGACGTCGGCGCCGTGCACCTGCTCCGGCGCCATGCAGTGCGGGCTGCCCAGGATCATCCCGGTCACGGTGATGTCCTGGTCGCCCTCGGTCAGCTTCACCAGGCCGAAGTCCACGACCTTGACGACGTCCTGTTCCTCCTCCCGAGCGATGAGCAGGTTGCCGGGCTTCAGGTCCCGGTGGACCACCCCGTGCTTGTGGGCGTGCTGAAGCGCGCTGGCCACCTGCAGCATCAGCGCCAGCGTGCGGGCCGGCGGCAGGGGGCCCTCCGCCTGGAGCAGGCGGGACAGCGTGCGGCCCCGGACGAACTCCATGACCAGGTAGAACAGCCCGTCCTGGGTCTGGCCGTAGTCGTGCAGCGTCACCGTGTTCGGGTGGTTCAGGCGCGCCAGCGTGCTGGCCTCGAGGAAGAAGCGCTGCTGGAAGGCGCTCGAGTCCCGCGAGTTGCCGGGCTCGTGCAGGATCTTGACGGCGACCCGGCGCCCCAGAGGCAGCTGCTCGGCCTCGTAGACCCAGCCCATGCCGCCCTTGGCGATGCGTCGAAGCACCCGGTAGCGACCCGCGATCTCCTGGCCGAGCAGCGGGTCAGGCTTCGGGGTCTGGCTGGCCGGTTCCTTGTGCACCCACGCCCTTGTTCGTGTCGGAAATCCCGGGGATCCTACTTGCCCCCAGCGCTTCGGTCCACCGGCCTCCGGAGCGGGACCACGCCCACGAGGGCGGGATAGGCTCTGGTGGCCTGACCGGAGTCCCGATGCTCTTCAAGATCCTGCAGCCCGCCGTTCGTGGGCTCGATCCTGCTGTTCCTGGGTCTGGGAGCCCTCGCGCCGCGGGTCCAGCCGGCGGTCTCGGCCAGGGACTCGCTCACCGACGTGGCGACCGGCGGCCTGCTCTACCTCGTGCGCCTGCTCATCATGGCGGCCGTGGGCTGGGTCCTGACGGTGCTCCCGGGCGGCTGGATCCCGCTGGAGGCCCTGGCTCACCCGGCTCTGCAGCTGCTGGTGGTCTTCTTGATGCTGGACTTCGCGCGCTACTGGATGCACCGGGCCAGCCACCGCGTCGGCTTCCTGTGGACCTTCCACCGCACCCACCACAGCGGCGAGCTCATCACCTCGACGACGGGGCTCCGGATGCACGTCGTGGACATCTTCCTGCTGACGATGATCCCGGTGGTCCTGTTCCAGTTCCTCTTCGACATCTCCAGCTTCGGGGAGTGGGTGCTGCCGGTGGCCCTGATGATCGGCGGCTTCTTCGACGCCTTCGAGCACGCCAACCTGCGCGTGAACAGCCAGACCCCTTGGTTCAAGGCCTGGAACACGGTCTTCAACAACCCCCACTTCCACGCCTGGCATCACACCCGCGACGGCCACATCAAGGACGGCAACTACGGACAGGCCCTGACCATCTGGGACCGCTTGTTCGGCTCGGACGTGACCGAGGACGAGCCGCCCGAGCGCTACGGGCTGGGCCACCAGTGGCTGGAGCTCACGGTGCTGGGGCTGCAGCTGCTGAGGCCGCGCGAGGTGCCGCCGGACCACAGCCCCTACGAGAAGCACTGAGCCTCAGAACTTGAAGCGGATCCCGACGCTGATGGTGTCCGTGCCCGTGTCGTACTGCACGCTGATCGGCACGCCGTCGATCTGGGCGCCGACCTCGGGGATGAAGCGCGCGCCCTCGGCGTCGTCCCGGTAGCTGGCGCCGCCGAAGACCTGCAGGCCCTCCTGCAGCCGGTAGGCCGCCAGCCCGGTGGTCTCGTAGCCCAGCTGACCATCGGTGTAGTCGACCTTCTGGTTGACCCGGGTCTTCCAGTCCTTGCTCCACTGATGGTCCCAGCGCGCGCTGGCGCTGGCGTCGCCCTTGCTGTTGACCATGCCCGAGATCTCGCCCCAGTCGTCCCGGTGCAGGCCGCTGAGGCTGAGCGCGCCGGTGTTGGCGTCGTAGGCGGTGGTCAGCTGGTTCGTGACCGTCCCGTCCATGTGCGTGATCGAGGCGTTGATCGTCGGGTCGCGGCCGCTGGCCTGCTGGGCGGCCGCCGAGAGCGTCAGGCCCTGCCGGATGCCGTAGAGGCCGGACAGCCCCCAGGCGTCGATGCCGTCCTCGTTGACGGTGAGGTTGCCCTTCACCGACCAGTCGTCAGCCTTGTAGCTACCCTCGAGCTGGCCGCTGGTGCCGTCCTCGCCGTGAGAGACCTGGACGGCGGCGATGAGCGGCCCCGAGGTGTACTCGAGCTGGGCCTTGATCTCCTTGAGCGCGATGCTCTGGAGCGAGCCGAGCTTCGCCGAGACCTTGGCCGAGAGCTCGTCCGTCAGGCCGAACTTCTTCTTGAGCGTC
>CALGIB010000371.1 GCA_937915955.1 uncultured Pseudomonadota bacterium | reverse complement strand
GAGTTCACACCAACCCCCCAAGGACGCCTCTACCTTTCACCTCATGGTCGCTCTTGTCCTGACTCTGGCGTGCATGCCCGTCGAGGTCGCCCCGACCGGCGCGGAGGAGGCCTGGGTCGACGGGGAGCTGGACAGCGACGGCGACGGCTACCTGGACGTCTGGGAGATCGCCGAGGGCAGCGACCCCTACGACTACGACAGCCGCATCTACACCGGGTTCTGGCCCTATCAGCCGGACAAGGACAGCTGGCGCGCGCCCAGCATCGAGGGGGCTCAGGCCGAGCTGGACGCTATGCTGGGGCGCTTCGTCGCCATGGACCAGCACGGGGACTTCGTCGACGTCTACGACTTCGCGGGGCAGGGGCAGCCGGTGGTGCTGGACCTCTGCGCGATGTGGTGCGGACCCTGCCATGAGCTGTCGATGTGGCTCCTGGGCGAGGAGGAGACCACCTTCGATGCCTACTGGGAGGCCGACATCCCCGCGGCCGTGCGCGCCGGCGAGGTCCAGTGGATCACCGTGATGACCGAGGGGGACCAGGGAGCGCTCCCGGACTCGGCCGATCTGGTCCAGTGGTACGAGGCATATCCCAGCAGCGAGATCCCGATCCTGGGCGATGACGGGCGCGCGGCCGAGGTCTACCTGCGCGACGGCTGGCCCAGCCTGTACCTGCTGGACGAGGACCTGCGGATCCAGGCCATGCCCACATCGGACCAGCGCTACGCGGCTATGGACGCCCTCGAGGTGGAGCTCCGATCGTCGCGCTGAGGCCGATAAACAGTTGTCAGCGGTTTGACGCACGCGCAGCTAAACTTTCGCCGCGGCATCGACACCTGTGTCCCCAACCGAAGGTCCTCATGCGTCTGTTCACCGTCACGCTCGTCGTCTCGGCCCTGGTGGCCTGCAGCCCCGCCGGCAACAACAAGCACAACCGCCAAGGCGGCGAGGACCCGGTGCAGGACATCGACACGGACGGCGACGGCCTGACCGACGCGGAGGAAGCCGGTCTGGGCACCAACCCGGAGCTGGCCGACAGCGACGGCGATCTCTTCGACGACGGCGCCGAGATCGACGCCGGGACCGACCCCTCGGTGTGCTGGGACGTGCCCGAGGGCTGGCCCAACTGCACCCAGCAGTCCCAGTGGGACGGCTACCAGGGCGAGGGCTGGACCATCGGTCAGAAGATGAAGCCCTGGGGCGGCTGGGACCAGTTCGGCGAGGACGTCGAGAGCAGCCAGTTCCACGGCATGGTGCTGGTCGTCGACATGTCCGCCGGCTGGTGCGGCCCCTGCCAGGCGGCCGCCAAGCACGCCGAGGAGTGGTACCAGGAGCGCAAGCCGGACGGCGTGCTGCTGGTGCACCTGATGATCGATGACTTCAGCTACGACGGCTACGTCACCGACGACACCTTCCTGGCGACCTGGGCCGACGAGTACGGGCTGACCTTCCCCGTCATGGCCGACGACAGCAAGAGCGGGTACGCGAAGTTCTACTACCAGATGTACGTCGAGGGCTACAGCACCGGCGTGCCGACCTTCGCGGTCATCGATCGCGACGGCGTGCTGCTGGACGCCTGGTCCGGCGAGAGCGAGTCCCACCTGGACAGCCTGGTCGACGGCGCGCTCTGATGCTGCTGCTGTCGCTGGCTTGTGTCGAGTCGGACGCCGGCTGGAGCGGCGGCGGCCGGCCCACCGACCCGGTCGGAGGCACGAGCGGCCAGGACGACACGGGCTCGAGCGAGCACAGCGACGAGCCCGCGGACGCCGACGGTGACGGCCTCACCGACGAGCAGGAGGCCGCGCTCGGCACCGATCCGTCCAGCGAGGACAGCGACGGAGACGGTCACGCGGACGGCGACGAGGTCTCCGCCGACAGCGACCCCCTGGTCTGCTGGTCCGTGCCGGACGGCAGCTGGCCCGACTGCCGCGCCCAGGCCCAGGCGGACGGCCTGACCGGCGAGGGCTGGCGCAAGGGCAAGACCATGCCCAACTGGACGATGACGGACCAGTTCGGCGACGAGATCGAGGCCTGGCAGCTCTACGGCATGGTCGTTGTCCTGGACATCTCGGCCGGCTGGTGTGGCCCCTGCAACCAGGCCGCCCAGGGGGCCGAGGGCTGGTACCAGGGCCACAAGGACGAAGGCGTCATCGAGGTCCACCTGATGGTGGAGGACTGGTACGGCAAGGCCGCCAGCCAGACCTTCCTCGAGGAGTGGTCGGCCGAGTACGGGCTGACCTTCCCCGTCGTGATGGACCCCACGAACACCGCCTACTCGGGCCTGTACAACGAGGGCTACGTCACGGGCATCCCGACGTACATGATCTACGACCGGGACATGGTCCTTCAGGAGACCTGGGCCGGCTACGCGGGTGAGCAGTACCTGAGCATGGCGGTGGCTCGGTACAAGTAGCCTTTGTGACGATTGTGTGTCGGGCTATCTTGAGCTTGCAGGCCCCAAGAGAGAGAGTGCCTCTCTCGCTTCGAGACGGACCGAAACGAGCACATACCCGGGCCCGGGAGGAGGCTTGAACATGGGTTGTGGTTGCAGCGGCGGCGGGCAGATGGCGGTCGCGGGCAAGGTCGGATCGAGCGTGCGGGTGTTCGAGCTCTGCGACGAGCAGACCTTCGAAGCGTTGGTCCAGGACACCGGCTCCAACTTCGCCAACTGGACCCTCGACCGGCGCCTCCGACCGTCGCAAAGCACAGGACCTCGAACAAGCGGCGGACCTGGCGCAAGCTGCATCTCGGTGTTGATGGCAAC
>CALGIB010000370.1 GCA_937915955.1 uncultured Pseudomonadota bacterium | reverse complement strand
GGGTCCAGCAGCTGGGCCTGGGGCCGCGCGATCTCCTGGCCGTGACCGCCCCGGACGAGGACCTCGCGGCGGCCGTCGGCCTCACCCAGGGGGCCCTGCGCTTCGGCGTCAGCGCCTGGCATGGCCCGCTCTACGCGTGGTGGGCGGCCTGCCCGGCCAGCCTGGACGCGCTCGCCCAGGAGCGCCTCGTCCAGCTCGTGTCCGTGCTCCCGCTGTCCGAGGTCGAGGTCCTGCTGCGCGTCGCGCTCGAGCGGAACCAGCAGGACCCGAGCAGCGCCGCCATGCTGGAGCGCCTGCCCCAGCCCTGGTCGGACTTCGTCGGCCAGGCCGTGCTCGGCCACGTCGCCGCGCACAGCCAGCTCCGTCACCTGCACCCCTGGCTGCGCCAGAACCCCTCGGTGCTGGCATGGGCCCTGCCCTTCGCGCTCCTGCCCGAGCAGCTGCAGCTCCAGGGCGCCGAGCTCTTGTTCGAACACCTCGCCGCCCGTCGGCGACTCCACGCCATCTTCCCCGAGGGCTGACATGTCCGAGAGCCTCCTTCGCCAGCACGCCGAGGTCGAGTTCGCCCACGAGCTCGCCGCCCTGGTCGAGCACGACAGCGGGCCTCGGCCCAAGAACTGGAAGCTGTCTCCGTCCGCCGTTCGCACCTACCTCTGCGGCGGGACCGCGGGCGAGCTCGAGATCCTGCCCAAGTACATCGGGGACGTGCGCCTGATGGAGATCGCCATCGCGACGCTGGCGACCAGCCGGGCCCTGCTGCTCCAGGGCGTGCCCGGCACCGCCAAGTCCTGGGTCAGCGAGCACCTGGCTGCCGCCGTCTCCGGCGACTCGACCCTGCTGGTTCAGGGCACCGCCGGCATGGACGAGACCGCCCTGCGCTACGGCTGGAACTACGCTCGGCTCCTGGCCGAGGGGCCCAGCCCGCAGGCCATGGTGCCCAGCCCCGTGATGAACGCGATGCGGGACGGCAAGATCGCCAGGGTCGAGGAGCTGACCCGGGTGCCCGCGGACGTGCAGGACGCGCTGATCACCATCCTGTCCGAGAAGACCCTGCCCGTGCCCGAGCTGGGCAGCGAGGTGCAGGCCCACGCCGGCTTCAACGTCATCGCCACGGCCAACGACCGGGACAAGGGCGTCAACGAGCTCTCCAGCGCCCTGCAGCGTCGCTTCAACACGGTCGTCCTGCCCACGCCGGCCACGCTGGAGGAGGAGGTGCGCATCGTCGAGCAGCGGGTCGGATCCATGGCCCGGGCCCTGGCGCTGCCGGCCGAGGCCCCCGCCCTGGACGAGATCCGCCGTGTCGTCACCATCTTCCGCGAGCTGCGCTCGGGCGTGACCGAGGACGGCAAGACCCGCCTGAAGAGCCCCAGCGGCACCCTGTCCACCGCCGAGGCCATCTCGGTGGTCGAGAACGGCCTGGTCATGGCCGCCTACTACGGGGACGGGGTCCTGCGGGCCGCGGACCTGGCCAGCAGCCTGCGCGGCACGGTGCTCCGGGACCCCGGCAACGACGAGCTGCCCTGGGCCGAGTACCTCAAGACCGTCGTGCGCGAGCGCGAGGGCTGGAAGGACCTCTACCGCGCCTGCAAGCGAGCGCTCTGAGTGCTGCACGTCCTCGGCATCCGGCACCACGGCCCGGGCTGTGGTCGCAGCGTGGAGCGGGCGCTCGAGCGGCTTCAGCCCGACTGCGTGCTGATCGAGGGCCCGCCCGAGGCCGACGGCCTGCTCGACCACATCCTGGATCCGGGCCTGGTGCCCCCCGTGGCCCTGCTCGTCTACGCCCAGGACGAGCCCGGCCAGGCCGGCTTCTGGCCGCTGGCCCGCTGGTCGCCCGAGTACCGGGCGATGCTCTGGGCGGCCCACAGCGGGCGCGAGGTGCGCTTCTTCGACCTGCCCCAGGCCTGGGCGCTGCACCCCGACAACGCCCTCCAGCGCGAGCTGGCCCCGGTGGACGCCATCGGGCTGTTGGCCCAGGCCGCGGGCAGCCGGGACAGCGAGGCCTGGTGGGAGGATCAGGTCGAGCTGCGCCGGGATGACACACAGATCTTCGAGGCGGTGAACGAGGCCATCCAGGCGGTGCGCGAGGCCGAGGGGGGGCTGCTCCCCGCGGATCGCTACGAGGCCGCCCGCGAGTCCCAGATGCGCAAGCAGGTGCGGCTCGCGCTGAAGCAGCACGCCAGCGTCGCGGTGGTCTGCGGCGCCTTCCACGGCCCCGCGGTCGCCGCCCACCAGGCCTTCAAGGCCGGCGAGGACGCCGCGCGGCTGAAGGGCTTGAAGAAGCGCAAGGTCGCCGCCGCCTGGGTGCCCTGGGCCAACTCCAGGCTGAGCTTCGCCAGCGGCTACGGAGCAGGCATGGGGGCCCCCGCCTGGTACGAGGCGATCTGGCAGGCCGGCTCGGGGGACGAGGTCCGCACGGATCTGTCCGAGCGCTGGCTGACCCGCACCGCTCGCCTGCTGCGCGAGCAGGGCCTGGACCTGTCTTCGGCCCACGTGATCGAGGGCGTTCGGCTGGCCGAGGCCCTGGCCGCGATCCGGGGTCGCAGCCGGCCCGGCCTGGCGGAGCTGCGCGAGGCCACCCGCACGGTCCTGCTGGGCGGGGACGAGGCCCCCATGGCGCTCGTGCGCGAGCAGCTCGAGGTGGGCTCGGGGCTGGGCTCGGTGCCCGAGGGGCTGCCCGTCATTCCGCTGCAGAGGGACCTGGAGAGCCGCGCTCGGGCCGCCCTGCTGAAGTTCCAGGACCTGGCCGTCGACAAGCTGCTGGACCTGCGCACGCCCAAGAACCTGCTGGCCAGCCTGCTCTTGCACCAGCTAGCGGTGCTGGGCATCCCCTGGGGCGAGCCCCAGGACGTCAGCGGCTCGGGCACCTTCAAGGAGCTCTGGACGCTGAAGTGGGACCCTGGCTTCGCCGTGCGCGTCGTCGAGAGCGGCAGCCTGGGCAACACCGTGCTGCAGGCCGCCACCCGGCGCCTGTCGCTGCGCGTGGATCAGACACAGACTCTGGGCGAGCTGGCCGAGCTGCTGGACGCCGCGATCCTGGCGCAGCTGCCCACCGCCAGCCTGCTTCAGGCCCTGGACGACCGGGCCGCCGTCTCGGCCGACATCGTGCAGCTCATGCAGGCCATCCCGCCCCTGGTGCGGCAGACCCGCTACGGCAGCGTGCGCAGGAGCCCGATCGGGGCCATCGTGCCCGTGCTGGAGCGCCTGTTCGAGCGGGTCGTCCTGGGCCTGCCGCCGGCCTGCACCGCCCTGGACGATGGGGCGGCCGAGGCCCTGGTCCAGAGCCTGGATCGGGCGCACGAAGCCCTCGGCATCCTGCCGCGACCCGAGCTCTTCGAGGACTGGCTCGAGGCGCTGTGGAGGCTGGCCGGGAGGGAGGAGGTGCACCCTCTGATCCGGGGTCGAGCGGCCAGGAGGCTGCTCGAGGCCGACCAGCTCGGCGAGGGCCTGGAGCGCCTGGCGCGCACGAACCTCAGCACGGCCCTGGACCCGCTGCAGGCGGCCTGGTGGCTGGAGGGCGTGCTGCGCGGCAGCGGCCTGGTCCTGCTACACCAGGACGCCCTCTGGTCTGTGCTGGATGAGTGGCTGCCGGCGCTGCCCCAGGAGACCTTCCACGAGCTGCTGCCGATGCTGCGGCGGGCCTTCTCGGGCTTCTCCAAGGCCGAGCGCCGGGAGATGGGCCAGAAGCTGCGGCGCCTGGGCGGACCCGGCAATCCGGCACAGACCCTGGACCTGGACATGGCCCGGGGACAGCGCGTCCTGCCGGCGCTGCGCGTCCTCCTCGGAGGTGGAGCGTGAGCGACGGGCGCCTCGAGCGCTGGCGGCTGGTCCTGGGCGGCGGCGAGGCCGAGGGCACGGGCCTGCAGCTGAGCGGCCAGGAGTTGGCCATGGATCGCGCCCTCGAGGCGGTCTACGACAGCGACCGCCGCGGCGGGCTGGGCAGCTCGAGCCCCAAGGTGCACCGCTGGCTGGGGGACATCCGGACCTACTTCCCGACCCGCACGGTGCAGGTGCTGCAGAAGGACGCGATGGATCGCCTTGGGCTCCAGCGCATGCTGCTCGAGCCCGAGGTGCTGGAGACGGTGGAGCCCGACGTACACCTCGTGGCCACCTTGATCAGCCTCAAGAGCATGATCCCGGCCAAGACCAGGGACACCGCGCGCATGGTGGTCGGCCGCGTGGTCGAGCAGGTCCAGAGGCGCCTGCAGCAGAAGACCCGCGAGGCCGTCCGAGGGGCCGTCGACCGCGGCCAGCGCAACCCGAGGCCCAAGCTGCGCGAGATCGACTGGGACCGCACCATCCGAAGGAACCTGAAGACCTGGGACCCGGTCCACAAGATCCTGATCCCGGAGAAGGTCATCGGCTTCGGGCGCAGGGGCTCGGCGCTCAAGCACGTCGTGCTCTGCGTCGACCAGAGCGGCTCGATGGGCACCAGCGTCGTGT
>CALGIB010000369.1 GCA_937915955.1 uncultured Pseudomonadota bacterium | reverse complement strand
AGACCAACCCAAGCGCGACGAGCGAATAGGCCAGCGACAGATCGCCCGCGAGCAGTGGCACCAGCGCCAGCCCGCCGACGACCAGCCCCAGGACCCAGCGCTGGAGCTTGACGTCGCCGCCGAGCGGGCTCCACCACCAGAACCCTGCGTGGTGCAGGCCCACCACGGGCGAGCGCTGCGCCCCCTCGAGCGCGACACCCCGCGTGGCCGCCGAGAGGCCTCGGCCCCCGGTCGAGGCGCTGCAGAGCACCCAGAAGAACCAGGGAAGACGCACGATCTCCAGCAGCAGGTCGCCCAGTCCCAGGGCGTTGTCCCGCCCCCGGGCCGCGCTCCAACCCGTCCACAGCGCCGAGCCTCGGGAGGGCTGGACGCCATAGTCCAGGACCGTTCGGGGCGCCGGGCCCCGCCCGGCCAGCCGCACGACCTCGGTGAACCAGTCCTGGTCGCTCAGTAGCAGAGGCCAAACCAGTCGGTGCCGTCGCTGGCGGTCTCCTGGTGGCAGGTCCCCGCCGAGCAGCCGCCCACGGCCGGCTCGCAGAGCTCGTAGCAGCGCCAGGTGAGGGTGGAGCAGTAGCTGCCCTGCTCGCACATCAGGTCGGGGTCGGCGTAGTTGCAGGTCTGGAAGGCGGTCCGGGGGCCCGAGGCCACGCAGCTGTTCGTGTCGACGTCGGCGGGCACACAGTTCTCCTCGTATAGATCCGGCGCGCAGTCCTGCTCCGACCAGGAGCAGTCGTCGCCGGCGTGGCAGACACCCTCGCTCGTGGTGCTCAGGCCGTCCTGGGTGTTGCACCAGCTCTCCGGCCCGCAGCCGGTGCTGGAGTAGGGCGTGCAGGGGTCGGCGCAGGCGTGATCCACGGCGTCACAGATCGAGGATCCAGCACAGTCCCGGTCGTCCAGGCAGAGCTCGCCGCCCCTGGCCAGCCAGGTGGCTCCGGGCTCCTCGAGCCACTCCCCGCCCAGCACCACCGCCGCGATGTCCTGGGTGTTGGCGATCTCCACCAGGGGGTCGGCATTCAACACGATCAGGTCGGCGCGGTAGCCCGGCCCGATCCAGCCCAGGTCGTCCCAGCCCCAGCGCGCGGCCGGCTCCGAGGTGGCCGCCGCCAGCGCCTCCAGAGGGCTCGCGCCCGCCTCGACCAGCGCCTGGAGTTCCCAGTGCAGCGCCACGCCGTGGGGCACGAAGTAGTAGCCGGCGTCCGAGCCCGCGAGCACGGGGGCCTCCAGGGCCACCAGCGCCGCCAGGTTGCCAGCGGCCTGCTCGGACCAGCCCGTGTCCGCGTCGATCCAGGCCTGCCCGACCAAGGCGTGGTTGGCCTGGATGGCCTGCCAGTTCGTCCGGACCGAGGCCGGCACGCGCGCGTAGGCGGCCGAGGACAGGTCGGCCTCGAGCATGCGAGGCAGGCCGGCGGCCCCCATGGTCGAGCTCACCGAGGCGAAGCTGCGGGTCAGCTGCTCCGCCCCCAGCGCGTCCGCGAAGGGCACATGGGCCAGATCCTGGGCGCCGGCGTCCAGCGCCTCGGTCCAGTCCCGGCTCGAGGCCACGTGCACCAGGGTCGGGTGCTCCGCGGCGACCAGGGACAGGTCGGCGGGGTCCAGGCGCGGCCAGGTCAGGCCGATCCCGGTCTCGGTCAACGCCAGCTTGACCAGGTCCGCGCCACCCTCGACCAGCGCGTCGGCGTCCGCCAGGGGGTCCTCGCCCACGAAGCGGCAGAGCGCGCGATCGTTGGAGAGCTCGCAGGGGTGGCTGCCCTCGGCGGTCAGGAAAGGACCGGCCGCCAGCATGCGCGGGCCCCGAAGCTCGCCGGCTGCGACGCGATCCCTCAGGCTCCAGGTCCAGGTCGGCCCACCGGCGTCGACCACCGCGACCACCCCCCAGGCCAACGAGGCCTGCAGGTTGTCCTCGAGCGTGTCGCCCACCCACCAGAGCGCGCCGCCGTAGGCCAGGTGGACGTGGCTGTCGATCAGCCCGGGGATGACGGTCTTGCCACTCAGGTCGCGCACCTCGAGCTGTTCGGGCCAGTCCAGGCCCGCCTCCAGCTCGGCCCAGACGGCGTCGGAGGCCAACACCAGCCCGCGCTCGGTGCGCCGCCCGCCCGCGTCCACGACGCTCACGTGGTCCAGGACCAGGCCCTCGTCGGGCCATACCAGGGCCTCGCCGCTGTCCTGGGTGTCGGGGGCGCTCTCGCCCGGACTGTCGGCCGGGCCGTCGCTGTCGGGCACCTCGGACTCGCGCTGAATCGGAGGCGGGCTGTCGTCCACGACAGGCTCGGGCGCAGCGGTACAGGCGAGCAGGAGCAGCACGGGCTCAAGCTATCCCCTTGAAACCGGGACAGGACGGGATTAGGGACGCCGCCTGTTCTGGAGAAGACCTTGGCGTCCGACGACCTGATCGAAATCGAAGGCACCATCATCGAGGTGCATCCCGGTGGCACCTTCCTGGTGGAGACCGAAGCTGGCACCAACGTGCAGGCCCACCTGGCGGGCAAGCTCCGCCGCTTCCGCATCCGCGTCGTCCTGGGCGACCGCGTGACCGTCGCGGTGAGCCCCTACGACCTGAGCAAGGGTCGGATCACGTTCCGGCACAAGTAGGCGCGACTCGGGCCGAGGGTTCGCCCGCACGGCCCGTCTGAAGGCCGAGGGACCAGCCCGGCGATAGGGGCCCCCATGCCCCAGACCTTCGATCGACTGCCGCTGCGCGACGAGCTCCGAGAGGCTCTGACCCAGGTGGGCTACACGAACACGACGCCCATCCAGGCCGCCGCGCTCCCGGTGGTGCTGCGCGGCGTCGACGTCATCGGTCGAGCCCGCACGGGCAGCGGCAAGACCGCCGTCTTCGGCCTGGGCCTGCTGCAGGGCCTGGACGCGAGCTCGCCCTCGGTACAGGCGCTGGTGATCTGTCCCACGCGCGAGCTGGCCGAGCAGGTGGCCGCGGAGGTGCGCCGGCTGGCCGTGTGCATCCCCGGCACCCGCGTGCTGACCCTCTGCGGAGGTCGCTCCGGCGGCCTGCAGCGCCAGAGCCTGCAGGCCGGCTGCCAGATCGCGGTGGGCACGCCTGGGCGGCTGATCGCGTTGCTGGAGCGCGAGGCGTTGGACCTGTCCTCGCTGCGCACCCTGGTGCTCGACGAGGCCGACCGCATGCTGGACATGGGCTTCATCGACGAGGTCCGGCTGGTGGTCGACCGCTGCCCCTCGCAGCGTCAGACCCTGCTCTTCTCGGCCACGCTGCCGGAGGAGATCCTGACGCTGAGCGCGCGGGTCCAGCGTGACGCCGAGCGCATCGCCGTCGCCGACGAGGTCGCCCCCGACAGCCTTCAGCAGCTGCTGTTCAGCTGCGCGCCCGAGGACCGCGACAAGAAGGTGCTCGACCTGCTGGCCTGGTACCGCCCCGAGCAGGCGCTGGTCTTCGCCGAGACCCGGCAGGACTGCGATTCGGCGGCCGAGTACCTGATCCACGCCGGCGTGGCCGCCCTGGCGCTGCACGGCGGCATGGAGCAGATGGAGCGCGACGACGCCTGGCTGCAGTTCGTGCACGGCAGCAGCCGGGTGCTGGTGGCGACGAACGTGGCGGCCCGAGGCCTGGACCTGCCGGCCCTGCCGATGGTCATCG
>CALGIB010000368.1 GCA_937915955.1 uncultured Pseudomonadota bacterium | reverse complement strand
CTCGGGGTCCAGGGTGTAGGCCTTCTGCAGATCCAGGAACGCCTGACGGTAGGACTTCTTGTAGTAGAAGCTGATCCCTCGCCGGCAGCGGGCCATGGCGTGGCTGCTGTCCAGCTCGATGGCCTGGTCGAAGAACTCGATGGCCCGGCTGTATTCCTTGCGCGCGAAGAACAGCTCGCCCATCGCTACCAGCGACTCGGGGCCCTCGGGGTCGAGGTCCTCGGCCTTCTGGAAGTCCGACATCGCGGCGGCGTAGTCGCCCAGATCCAGGTAGCAGCGGCCGCGGCCGAGGTAGGCCTCGAGGTTGGCCGGATCCAGCTCGATCAGGTCGCTGAAGGCCATCGCCGCCGAGTTCAGGTCGCCCCTCTCCAGGGCCTCCTGCGCCCGACCTTCCAGGGTCGCGACCCGGGCCGGATCGACCTCCTCGATCGCCGAGATGTCGTCGCCGCTGAGCTCGAGGCTGCCGTCCGAGTAGTTGTTGTAGTCCTCGTCCGAGGTCAGCTTCGGGGCGCGCGGGGAGTCGTCCTCCTCATCGACGTCCTCGTACTCCGCCTCCTCGAGCTCCAGGCCGAAGCCGTCCGAGGGCTCGTAGGCCTCGTACTCCTCGCCTGCGTCCCCGAGCTCGACCACGACCTCTTCCTCGCTGCGGCCGAAGACCTGGGCCGAGCCGTCCGCCTTGAGCTGGATCGCGGCGGCGGCGATGGGGCCGGTGTTGCTGCTCCCGTCGCGGATCGTCGGCAGCAGGGCCTGACCGAGCTCGTCGACCAGGTTGGTGCGCGTCTCGTCGGTCAGGCGGACGGTGTCCTGGATCGGCCGCTCGTGGCCCTCGTCGACCTCGAACAGCGCGACGTCTTCCTCGACCTCGAGCACGTCGTCCGAAGCGACCGGCGGCTGCGCGATCTCCAGGGTTTCGGGCTCGGGCTCGACCGCCACCGGCTCGTCCTGGACCTCCAGGAGGTCGCTCGACGCCGGCTGCGCCGCGGCCTCGGCCTCGGCCTCCTCGAGCTGAGCGAGCAGCTCGGCGTCCTCGTCGTGGCCCGGCTCCAGGTCCTGGGAGACCGGCGTCGCCGTGTCCTCGACCCCCTCGTCGGCGAGATCGTCGAGGTCGAGCTCCTCGAGGGCAGCGAGCTCCTCGGCGCCCAGCTCGTCGTCCTCGCCCAGGAGCTCGTCGTCCAGCGACTCGTCGTCGATCAGGCCGTCCGGCAGGCTCCCGATCTCCGACAGCTCGGGCTCGGTGTCCTCGCCCGGGTCCGGGATCAGGCTGCCGATCGGCGCGCTGGGATCGGTGTCGTCGATCTCGTGGTCTTCGGTGATCGGCGGCACGAGCGGGAACTCGTCGTAGATCCCGTAGGCGTCCGCGGAGGCGTCCACGGAGGCGTCCACGGTGCTCTCGAGCTCCAGGATCTCCACGGCCTCGACCCGATCGGGCGAGCCCTGGGGCAGAGCGGCCTGGGCGTGCACCCACTCGGTCCCGGCGAACACCCCGCAGCGAGAGCGCAGGCTCAGCCCACGCTGGCGCAGATCACCCAGCCGCGCCGACTGACCGATGGCGCTGCTGGCGCGCAAGCCCGCCACGTCCACGCGACGGCGGCGCTTGAGCACTTCGACGCGACCGGCCGTGGCGGCGAGGACAGCCAACAGGGACCGCGCCGACCCCAGGAGGTCTTCGGGCGTGTCCGCCCGGCGCTTGCCACCCATGGACTAGTCGCTCCCGGCCAGCTCGCTCATGTTCTCCTTGATGGAGCTCATCAGGTCGGCCTTGAGCTGCTTCATCTTCTTGATGTTCTCGTCCATCTCGGTCAGCTTCTTCGCGAGAGAGTCCTTCTCTCGGGTCAGCTTCGAGTTCAGCTCCTCGGCCGTCTTGACCTTGTCGGCCAGCTTGTCGACCTCGGCGCGCAGCTCGCCACCCTCCTCCTCGAGCCCTTGGAGCTCGATCTGGAGCATGTCGCGCTCTTCCTGCCGCTTGGCGTGGGTCTTCCTGACCTCCTCCGTGCGGGTGCGGATGGACGCCGCCTCGGACGAGAGCCGCTCGGCCTCCGCCTCGAGCCCGGAGGCGCTCGATGACGTACGGGCGATCTCGATCTCGGCGGAGACGATGTCGCGGGTCATCCGCTCGGTGTTCTCGATGACCTTGTTCAGCTCGACCAGACGCTCGTCCAGGAGAGACTGAAGCTCGCTCTGGAGGTCCTGCAGGCGATCACTCATGGATGGTGGTGCTCCCGTTCGGTCCTTGCACGACAGGAGAGGCCCGCCGCGAGAGCGGACGCTACCATGGCGGGCGTGAGCCGAGCCCGCCCCACCCTGATCGTCCTCGAACCCGACCCGGCCCGACGGCTGCGCCTGGTCTCCGCGCTGCGCGCCGCGTTCCAGGTCCTGCCCGAGGATCCGGAGCGCACGGCGGTGCGGCGAGCGCGCGACGAGCGCCCCGACCTGGTCCTGGTCAGCCTCTCGCCGCGCAACCCTCGACCGGGGCTGGGGGTCTGTCGAGCCCTGAAGACCGACCTCCGCCCGGGCCCGGTCGGGGTCGTCGACGAGGGGGCCGTGAGCCAGCCCGAGGAGGCGCTGGAGGGGCACCTGGCGGACGGCTACCTGGCCGGCGAGGCGGACCCCAGCCAGCTGGCCGAGTGGGCGCTGGCGATCCTGGCCGGGGAGCGCCCCCAGCGCAGCTTTCCAGCCAGGAAGGGCCTGCTGAGGCGGCTCTTCGGCCGCTGACGATCAGCGGATCTGGTGCTTCTTGAGCAGACGCGTGATGGACTTGCGGTCCATGTGGGCGGCGCGGGCGGCCTTGCTGACGTTGCCCTTGTGCCGCTCGATCAGGTCCAGCAGATACTGGCGTTCGAAGGCGTCGATCAGCTGCTCCTTGGCATCCTTGAAGGGCAGCGAGGGGTCGGCCTTGACCACCGAGCCGACCCGGTGGCTGCTGGGCGCCTGAGGGCTGCGCAGCGCATCGGGCAAGGCCTCCAGGGTGATCACGCTGCCGTCGGTGAACGGAATGGCGCGCTCGACCACGTTGGCCAGCTCGCGCACGTTGCCGGGCCAGCGGTAGCTCTTGAAGAGCTCCAGCACTTCGCCGCCCACATCGAGCTGGACCTGGTTGCGCGCGATGAGGTGGGACACGAGCAGCTCGATGTCCTCGGCCCGCTCGCGCAGCGAGGGCAGGGCCAGCTCGACCACGGCCAGGCGGTAGTAGAGGTCCTCGCGGAAGTTGCCCTTGTGCACCTCCTCTCGCAGGTTCCGGTTCGTGGCCGCGACCACCCGTACGTCCACGGGCCGCACGCGGGCGCCCCCGACGCGGCGCACCTCGCGCTGCTCGAGCACCCGGAGCAGCTTGGGCTGCAGATCCAGGGGCAGCTCGCCGATCTCGTCCAGGAAGATCGTGCCGCCGTGGGCAACCTCGAACAGGCCCTCGCGAGCCTGCACGGCCCCGGTGAAGCTGCCCTTCTCGTGCCCGAACAGCTCGCTCTCGATCAGGGTCTCGGGCGCGGCGCCGCAGTCGAAGACGCGAAAGGCGCGATCGGCGCGGGGCGAGAGCTTGTGCATGGCGCGGCTGGCCAGCTCCTTGCCTGTGCCGGTCTCGCCCGTGATCAGCACGGTCAGGTTCGTCGGGGCGACCCGCTCGATGATCGAGAACACCTCGCGCATGGCCACGCTGCGGCCCACCAGCTCATCCAGGCTGGACTTGCTGCTGGGCGTGATCTCGATGACCTCGTCCTCGGGGATGAAGACCAGCTCGCTCTTGCCGACGCGGAAGCGGGTCTCCGGCGTCAGGAAGACCTCACGCACGCGCACGGCGCCCACGAAGGTGCCGTTGGTGCTGCCGCAGTCCCTCAGGATGACCCCGTCCCGGGTGCGGGCGACCTCGGCGTGGCGCCGCGAGACCGTGCTGTCGTTGAGCACGACGTCGTTGGTCTCCTTGGCGCCGATGTGCAGCACGTCGCGGTCCACGGCCCAGCTGGCGCCCATGTCCGGGCCGCTGACGCAGGACAGCCGACCACGTCGGATGTGGATCTGCCGCCGCTGGGGCTCGGCGATGGTGCTGGTGACCTCGGCCATCGAGCTGCGAAGTGTAGCAGCCGGGCGAGCCCGGCCCCCGGGCCGGAACTCAGTCCTGGTCGCGGCTGTCCTCGTGGCCCATCTCGTTGCGCTTCATCAGGCGCTGGATCGACTTCCGGTCGATGCCCGCGGCGCGCGCGGCGTGGCTGACGTTGCCCCCGTGCTCCTGGAGCAGGCGGCTGACGTAGGCGTACTCGAAGACCTCGAGCCAGAGCCGCTTGGCCTTCTTGTAGGGCAGGTCGTAGCGCAGGGTGATTCCCGGAGCGGCGCCCTGCTCGCCGCTGGGAGCCGCCTCGATCACGCGGGTCTCCGGCGACAGGCTGCGCAGGCGCGGGGGCAGGTCCGCCAGGCGCAGCTCGGGGCCCGGCGCCAGGCTGCTGACGTAGCGGGCACAGTTCACCAGCTCGCGCACGTTGCCCGGCCAGTCGTAGGCCGTGAGCACCTCGACCACGCCCTGGCCCATGCGCAGCGGAGGACGGCCCGCCTCGGCGGTGAAGCGCGCCAGGAAGTGCTGCAGCAGGACCGGCACGTCCTCGCGGCGCTGGCGCAGCGGGGGCAGGTGCAGGTGCACGACGTTGAGCCGGTGGAACAGGTCCTCGCGGAAGCCGCCCTCGCGGACCATCTTCTCGAGCTCGCGGTTGGTGGCCGCCACCACGCGCAGGTCGGCGGACAGGATGTCGGTGCCGCCCACCCGCCGGAACTCCCGCTCCTGGAGCAGGCGCAGCAGCTTGACCTGAACGTCCGAGCTCATCTCGCCGATCTCGTCGAGGAAGAAGGTGCCGCCGTCGGCCGCCTCGACCAGCCCCTTGCGGCGGGCGGCCGCCCCCGTGAAGGCGCCCCGCTCGTGACCAAAGAGCTCGGACTCCATGAGGTTGGCGGGGATCGCGGCGCAGTCTACGGGCACGAAGGGCTTGCGCGAGCGCTTGCTGGAGCTGTGCAGCGCCTTGGCGACGGCCTCCTTTCCGGTGCCCGACTCGCCGGTGATGAGCACGCTGAGCTCGGTGGGGCCGACCCGTCCGACCAGCTGGCGCAGGCGCGCGATGGGAGCGGAGTCACCCAGGATGCCCAGGTCCTCCTTGGCCCCGCGGGCGCCGAGCTGGGCGCGCAGGCTCCGGTTCTCGTCCTCGAGCCGCCGGTGCTTCAGGGCGCGCTGCACCGTCAGGACCAGCTGGTCGGCGGTGAAGGGCTTGGGGAGGTAGTCCCAGGCGCCCTCGCGAACGGCCTGCACAGCGGTCTCGATGGTCGCGTAGGCGGTCATCAGGACGACCGGGATGTCCGCGTGCTTGCGCCGCACCGAGCGCAGCACCTCGAGCCCGCCGATGCCCGGCATCATCAGGTCCGTGAGCACCAGGTCGGGCAGCTCGTCGCGCTGGAGCTGCAGCAGCCCCTCCTCGCCCGAGCCGGCCTCGATCACGCGCATGCCCTGGCGGGCCAGGATCTTGCGGATCGAGGAGATGAGCTCCTGCTCGTCGTCGATCACCAGGATGGTGGCGTTCACGCGCTCCTCGGCAGGCGGACGGTGAAGGTGCTGCCCTGGCCCGGCTGGCTCTCGACCTCGAGGCTACCGCCGTGCTCGGCCACGATGCCATAGCTGACGCTCAGGCCGAGCCCAGTGCCCTGCCCGACGCCCTTGGTGCTGAAGAAGGGCTCGAAGACCCGCGCCTGGATCTCGGGGGGCATGCCCGGACCCTGGTCGCTCACGGCGAAGCCGTCGGGCAGGCCGAGGAGCACCACGCGCTGGCCCTCGGAGCAGGCGTCCAGGGCGTTGCGGACCAGGTTGAAGGCCACCTGCTCGAGCTCACCTCGCCGGGCGTGGACCCGAGCGCCGGAGAGCTCCAGGCCCAGCTCGATGCCCGCCTGGCTGGCCTGGCGCGCGAGCAGATCGTGGGTCAGCTGGAGCACCTCGTCGACGGCGACCTCGGCCCGCTCGCCCAGCCCGGGGCGCCCAAACTTCAGCAGGTTGCCGGTGATGGTCGCGATGCGCTGGACCTGGTGCTCGATGATCTCGAGGTCCTCGATCACGTCCGGGTCAAGTCCCTCCTCGTCGGCCACCGAGAGCAGGTAGCCGACGCGCGCCAGCACGACGCTGTTGGGGTTGTTCACCTCGTGGGCGACGCCGGCCGCCAGCTGACCGAGCGCGGCGAGGCGAGCCTGCTCGGCCAGGGTGCGCTGGGCCCTCTCCAGCTGGGCGCTGCGCTGCTCGACCCGGACCTCCAGGGCGTCCCGCTCCGCGACCAGGCCGCTGCGTAGATCCTCGAGGCTCTCGCCCAGTGCCTGCAGCTCGGGCCCGGTGCCGCTGGGTCGGATGGGTCGAGCCCAGCCCTGGACCTTGCTGCGCTCGACCTCGCGGATGGTGTGCTGGATCGGGCGCACCACCATGCGGTCCAGGGCCGCTGACACCGCCAGGCCTCCGGCGAGGACCACCGGCACGAAGAGCAGCAGCAGCGGACGACGATCTCCGGCCTCGGAGAAGCCGATCAACCAGTCCACCGCGAGCAGCGCGGCGAGGATCGCCAGGACGACGACGACGCTGAGTCGGAGGGCGAGGTTCACGCGGCGCACGCCGTGAGCTTAGTCGCCCAGGCCCCCGGCGCTGTGGTGCTCGTCCAGCTCAGCGGGATCCAGCCAGTCGATGCAGGTCACCGGGCAGGCGTCGATGGCGTCCTGGATCAGATCCATGGGGCCGGTCTGGGCCTTGACCTCGGCCTTGACCTCCTCGCCGGTCTTGTCGTCCTCGCCGAGGAAGAACACGGCGTCGGTCTGCTCGACGCAGGTCCCGCAGCTGATGCACTCGACCTGGTCGATGCTGAGCGCCAGGCCAGCGGCGGCGGCGCGGGAGGACTCGTTGTCCACGGGGCCGACGAACTGAACGCCGTCCTCGGCGGTGTTCACG
>CALGIB010000367.1 GCA_937915955.1 uncultured Pseudomonadota bacterium | reverse complement strand
CGTGCTCCGTGACGAGCTCGGGCCGGTGGTCACAGCACAGGACAGCCTGCTCTTCTACTTCGTCGGGCGTGGCCTCGGCGGGGACTTCGACGAGCCCTATCTGCTGGTCCACGAGACCTCCGCCGAGGACGTCCAGGGCACGGGCTGGGCCATCGCCGAGCTGGCGGCCTCGCTCCCCCAGTGGGTGCAGGCTGGCGGCTACGTCATCGTGACGGACGCGGCCCACGACGCGCGCCTGGGCGACCTGGCCCTGGTCGGGCCCTCGGCGGGCTCCTGGCCCGACATGGGCGCCACGACGGCCACGATCTCGGCGACCTCTCGCGGCGAGGTCGGGCAGGAGGGGCTCTTCGCCAAGCACTTCATCGACGCCGTCACGGGCGGCGGTGACGCGAACAAGGACGGGCTGGTCTCAGTGGCTGAGCTCAACCGCTACCTGGTCATCGCGGTGCCCCTCGAGAACGATCGGCAGCACCCCATCAGCGCCGGGCGCTCGGACTCGGACATGCCGGTGTCGGGCGGGGTGACCTACAAGGATCTGCTGCCGGAGCTGACCTCCCAGGTCGAGACCCAGGTGGTGGTCCTGCGCGAGCAGGTCGAGGCCGCGACCGAGGTCATCTTCATCCGCGAGCAGGCCCAGGACAACAGCGCCGAGCTGCCCACCCACACCGTGGACAAAGCCAAGTTCGTGATGAAGGGCATCAGCGACCCCGAGGTCATGTGCCGGGAGGAGGAGACCTCGACCTCCTGCGACCCCAACTGCTACCTGCGCGATGTCCTGGCCGGGCCCTGCACGGTGGTGGGCTTCAGCGACGGCATGAAGCTCGAGGGCAGCGTCTTCGTCGCGGCCCGCGGGGTCTACGAGTGCCAGCCGGGTGAAGAGGACGAGATCGACTGCACCAGCCCGACGTGGACCGGGAACTGAGCCCTCAGGCGGCGGCGATCCGCTTTACCTCGAGCACCTCGCCCACCATCGAGAGGCCGAAGCCCTGCTCGGCGGCCACGCCCTCGACCTCGACCCGGCGGCCCTCGAGGGCCTCGGGCACCTTGCCCTTGAGCTGGTAGCTGGCGCCACCGTCGGCCTGGAGGACCCAGACGGGCCCCCCGAAGAACTGGCGGGTCAGGGTGCCTGTCAGCTTCATGCCTCGTCCGGGACCTGGTGGTTCAGCTTGAGCACACCCACGGTCGCCATGGCGGCCAGCAGGCAGACGGTCCCGTTGATGGACAGCCAGGCCTTGTCCAGGCCCATACCCAGCCACCAGAGGTCCAGGGTGCCGGCCGCGGCGCCGTACAGGAGCGAGGCTCCGAAGCCCACGGCGACGCCGGCGGCGATCGGACCGAGGCGCTTGCTGGGACCGAACACAAAGACCAGCAGGGCAGGGACCAGGGCGCTGGCCCACAGCGGGAAGTGGATCCAGTCGGCGTCCATCACGGCCGCCGGCATGCTGAGCAGGTCCCGGCTGAGCACGTCCACCAGCGCGTTCGGAGGCAGCGGGAGCATGGGCAGGAAGAACAGGCCGCCCGCGGTGAAGGCCGCCGCCCCGACGAGGGGGAGGGTGTAGCGGAGGCGCAGGTTGGCGAGCATGGCCATGGCCAGGGCCATCGCCGCGCCGATGCCGAACTGCAGGCCGTTCTTGCGGACCAGCACGCGCCGCACGGCCGCGCCGACGTCCAGGCGACCGTGCCCGTAGACCTCGTCCCAGCCGCTCTCGCCCTTGTCCTGGCTGGTGTTCAGCAGGATGTCCTTGGTGCTCTCGGCGTCCAGGCCCATGCCCAGGAGCACCGCGGCCGCGCCAGCCACGTGGGGCGTGGCCATCGAGGTGCCCTGGAAGGCCGCGTAGGTGTGGCCGCCCTTTCCGTCGACGGTGTCCTGGATGACGCCGCCGCCGGCCTTGCGGGTGTCACCGCCGGGGGCCGCGAGGTCCACGCCCTCGCCGTAGGTGCTGTACCAGGCCTTGCTGTCGTCGGGACCGACGGCCGCCACGCCCAGCACGCCCTTGGCCGAGGCCGGGCTGCCGA
>CALGIB010000366.1 GCA_937915955.1 uncultured Pseudomonadota bacterium | reverse complement strand
CCGGGCGGACATCGCCTGGACCCCCGACGAGAGCCCCATCACCAGCGCCACGCACATGAAGTTCGCGAAGCTGCCGGCCCCGACCGCGGCCAGGGCCTCGTCGCCCATGTCGCCGACCATGGCCGTGTCGACCAGGTTGAGCACGTTCTGGCTGACCATGCCGCCCACGATGGGCAGCGACAGGGTCAGGATGGTGCGGATGCGCTCGCGCACGTAGGGGGCGGGCCTCAGCGCCCGCGGGCATGGACGGCGTAGCAGGCGGGGTAGACCCGCCGCTCGTCGTGCACGTAGCGCGCCTCCAGGGCCGTCGGGGTGGCCAGGTCCAGGCAGTCCAGGCCGCAGCGCCGCAGGAAGTCCGGCGCGTCCTCGGGGTGCAGGCCGAAGGTGACGGGCTCGCCGAGCAGGTGCAGCAGGCCCGCGCCCGAGCGGTGCAGCGTGGCGCTCCGGTCCTGGCTGTCCAGCAGGAACCACAGGTCCATGGCCAGCTCGACACTGGGCGCCAGGCTGAGGACGGTGGCCAGCGTCTGCTTCACCGCCGCGCGGGTGAGGTACATCGAGACGCCCTCCCACACGAAGAAGGTGGGCTCGGGCCGCAGCCCCGCCTCGCGCAGGGCCTGTCCCAGGTCATCGGTCTCGAAGTCCACCTGCACGCTGGTGCGCGCGACCGGCTCGAGGCTGTCTGCCAGGGTGGCCTTGCGCAGGGCGGTGGCGGGGTGGTCGACCTCGAAGAACTGCACGCCGGGGCGAGCCAGGCGCCAGGGGCGGGTGTCGTAGCCGGCGCCCAGCAGCACGACCTGGCGGATGCCCTGGTCCAGCGCTCGCGTCAGGTGCTCGTCGATGAAGCGGTGGCGGCAGAGCACGTAGGTCAGCAGGCCGGGCGCCAGCTCGATGGCGCGCTCGCCCAGGCGTCCGCTGGCCTTGAGCGTGCTGAGCGCGGCCTTGCTGACGTTGCCCAGGAAGCGCTCGGCGAGGGGATCGTCGAGGATGCGCTCGGCGACGGGGCGGGCCTGATCGGTGGCGCGCACCAGGCAGACCAGCTCGGCGGTGCGTGAGGGGCGCTCGTCCATGCTGGGTCTCCCGGTGCAGGCCAGGGTGATAACCGCTGGATGCTGGTAGGTTTCGGGCCCCATGAAGCTGAGCGCCACCATCCGCGGCGCCTCCTGGACCTTCGGGTCGGTGAAGGAGGTACTGGCCAAGGCGAACCCGCCCAAGAGCGGGGACGACCAGGCACAGCTGAGCGCCCGGGATCCCGTCGAGCGGGTGGCGGCCCGCGCCGTGCTGAGCGCGCTCTCGCTGGCCGATCTGCGCGCCAACCCCGTGGTCCCCTACGAGCAGGACGAGCTGACGCGCCTGGTCGAGGACGACCTGGACGAGCAGGCCTACCGGGCCGTGAAGGACCTGACCGTAGGGCAGTTCCGCGAGTGGCTGCTGGACGACCGGACCCGCCCCGAGCAGATCCGCAGCGTCTCGCCGGGGCTGACCCCCGAGATGGTGGCGGCCACCTGCAAGCTCATGTCGAACATGGACCTGATGGTCGCGGGGGCCCGCTCCCAGGTGGTCGTGCGCGCGAACTCGACCCTGGGCCTGCCGGGGCGCTTCTCCTCGCGCCTGCAACCCAACCACCCCACCGACGACGTGCAGGGCATCCTGTTCAGCGCTCGGGAGGGGCTGTCCTACGGCTGCGGCGACGCCGTGATCGGGGTGAACCCGGCCACGGACAGCGCCGCCTCGACCGCCCAGATCCTGACGCACCTGAACGACCTCATGGTGCGCAACGCCATCCCGACGCAGCACTGCGTGCTCAGCCACGTCACCGTGCAGATGGAGGCGCTGGACAAGCACGGCTGCCCGATGGACCTGATGTTCCAGTCGCTGGCCGGCAGCCAGAGGGCCAACGAGGCCTTCGGCATCAGCGTGGCGCTGATGGACGAGGCCTACCAGGTGATGAAGGCCAAGGGCAGCACGCGCGGTCCCAACTTCATGTACTTCGAGACCGGCCAGGGCAGCGCGCTCTCGAGCGAGGGCCACCACGGCGCCGACCAGGTCACCATGGAGGCGCGCTGCTACGGCTTGGCGCGGCGCTACTCGCCCTTCCTGGTGAACACCGTCGTGGGCTTCATCGGGCCCGAGTACCTCGAGGACGGTCCGCAGATCACGCGGGCGGCGCTCGAGGACCACTTCATGGGCAAGCTCATGGGCCTGCCGATGGGCTGTGACGCCTGCTTCACCTACCACTCGTCCATGTCCCAGGACGAGCTGGAGTGCCTCAAGGTGCTGCTCGGCGCGGCCGGCTGCAGCTTCCTGATGTCCATGCCCGTGGGGGACGACATCATGCTGAACTACCAGTCCACCAGCTACCACGACGTGCCCTCGGCGCGACGCCTGCTGGGCAAGCGGGCCACGCCCGAGTTCGACGCGTGGATGAACCGGGTCGGGATCTGGGACGGGGACCAGCCGGGCGAGCGCTTCGGTGACCCCAGGGTGATTCGATGAGCCACACCCGCCGGATGGTCGAGGAGCTGCGTCGCCGGCTGGGCGAGGACGCGCCGATGTGCCAGGTGCAGGCTCCGCTCGAGCCCATCGAGCCGCCCCCGTCCAGAGTGATTCCCCGCGGGGCGATCCGGGACGAGCGCTTCGCACGTGAGGCCGCTCAGCACACCACCGCGCTCGTCGGCGTGGGTCGGGTCGGCAGCCGCTACGCCACCGAGGTGGTGCTGCAGTTCCAGGCCGAGCTGGCGGTCGCGCACGCCGCCGTGGCCGCCGAGCTCAGCGAGGACTGGGCCGAGAGCGCCGGCCTGCCGCTGCTGCGCTCAAGGGTCGGCCACCACCGGGAGTTCCTGCTGCGTCCCGACCTGGGTCGGCGGCTGGACGCCCAGGCCGTCGCCTGGCTCGAGGCCAACGCCCGGCGCGACGTCGACGTGCAGCCGATCCTGGCGGACGGCCTGTCCGCGGTGGCCTGCATGGGCTCGGGCCCCGAGCTGATGGGGCACTTCATCGCCCAGTGCGAGGCCCTGGGGCTGCGCGTGGGCACCCCGGTGCTGGCCAAGTACGCGCGCGTCTGGCTGCAGGACGAGATCGGCGAGCTCTGCCGCGCCAAGGTCGCCTGCATCCTGCTCGGCGAGCGCCCGGGCCTGGGCACCGGCGATGGCCTGTCCGCCTACATGGTCTACGAGCCCAGGGTGGGCCGGAACGACGGCGAGCGGAACATGATCAGCAACATCCACGCGCGCGGCATGCTGCCCGCCGACGCCGCCCAGCGGCTGGCTCGGCTGGCTCAGGGCATGATCCAGCAGCGCACCAGCGGGGTCGAGCTGGACCTCTCGGCCATCCCTGGCCTGGGCGGCGTGGGTGGCACGGCGCTGCGCGAGCCTCAGGTGCGCAAGCGCCTGGTGGAGGTCCCTTGAGCCGCATCCTCGAGCCCATCTACCCCAAGGTCCTGAGCGTGCGGCGGCTGCCCGGCGCTTCCCCCGCGCTGCTGCGGGCCTACGGCGCGGATCCCGACAAGCACACCAGCCTGGGCCTGATCACCTGCGACCAGGACGACCCGACCTACGTGGCGCTGGACGAGGCCACCAAGCACGCCGACGTCGACGTCGTCTTCGCCAAGAGCTTCTACGCGGGCGCCGCGCACGCCTCGGGGCCGATCTCGGGCGAGATCCTCGGGGTGCTGGCCTCGGGCTCGCCGGACGAGATCGAGGAGGGCCTGCGCGCGCTGCTGCGCTGCCTCGAGCACGACGCCTGCTTCTATACGGCCAGCGAGTGTGGGGGCATCGCCGTCTTCCCGCACGTCATCGGCAGCCTCGGGCGCTACCTCTCGGCCCAGGCCGGGCTTCAGCCCGGGGACCCCATGGCCTACCTCGTCGCCCCGCCGATGGAGCACACCATCGCGCTGGACGCGGCGCTGAAGGCGGCCCAGGTCGAGGCTCGCTTGATCCTGACGCCGCCCTCGGAGACGAACTTCGCGGCGGCCTTCCTCTCGGGCACGCTCCATGACTGCGAGGCGGCGGCGGCGGCCTACGCGCAGGCGGTCATCGAGGTCGGGCGCGAGCCATTGCGCTGAGCGGAGGAGCGCCGCTGGGTAGAGTCGCCGCTGGGAGGAGCCGATGCCCGTCGATGTCTCTGTGACCACCGAGATCGCTCGCCCTCGAGCCGAGGTCGCGGCCCTGTGCTGCGACCCCGACCAGGACACGTCCTGGTACGTGAACATCAAGGAGGTCACCTGGCTCAGCGACAAGCCGGCCCGGGTGGGGACCCAGGTCGCGCGCGTGGCCGAGTTCATGGGCAAGCGCATCGCCTACACCTACGTCATCGACGAGCTGGTGTCTGGCGAGCGCCTGGTGATGCGGGCGGTGGACAGCCCCTTCCCGATGAAGACGACCTACACCTGGGAGGACTGCGAGGGCGGCACGCGCATGGTCCTCCGAAACGAGGGCAGCCCCGAGGGCTTCTTCGGCAGCCTGATGGCGCCGCTCATGGCGATGCAGATGCGCTCGGCGACGACCAAGGACCTGGCGAAGCTCAAGCGACTGCTCGAGGGCTGAGCGGTCATGCGTCGCCAGCCCCTCGGTCAGGGTGGTCCGCTCGGCCTCGAGCCACCCTCACCGCCACAGTCGGCGCCCTCCGAGGCCCAGATCCTCCACCCGTCGATCGCCAGGACCTTGAGGCCTCGCCGGCTTCTCCTGAGCGCGCCGCTGCTGCTGGCGGGCGCTGGGCGGTGTGGGGCTAGCTGGCGCGTGGACGCGTCGGCTGGAGCCTCGAGGGGAGCCGGGGCACCTAGCGGGTCTCGCTGGAGGAGTCGGAGTTCGCGGTGGTCCTCTCGTCGCGGCGAGAGGTGCTGGTCACCGTCGTCGGCCCCCCGGTCGAGGAGCTGAACTGCGACCACACGCCCTGCTCCTCGGAGGGCGGGCGCTGGCGCTGCGCCTGCGCCGTGGGGCTGGCGAAGCTGGAGGATGGAGCCTGGGGCAAGACGCGCGTACCCGTTGGTGTTCGGGAGCACACCTGGGACCGCCGGGTCAGCGGGGGCTGACCGTGCCGGTCCGAATCGACCCTGCCCAGGACCTGGATCTCGGCGACCTCGCGGGCGGATCCCGAGAGCTGCGAGGCCGCATCGAGCCGGACTTCCCGCTGGATGGTGCAGGGTTTGCGTTTCCGACCGAAGACGCCGAGCTCGCCGAGGACGGCAGCTTCGAGCTTCGGGGCCTCGACAGCGGGCTCCCGGACACCGGCTGGTCCTGGGACACCGGCCGCTCGCGCGACACCGCCGACACGGCTTCAGCTGACACCTCATGGCAGGACACCGCCAGCCCCTGACTTGCCCCGGGCCCCCTCGGTGTCCAGACTGCCGCGGTGTCCCCACCCAATCCACCGGCCCGCGAGGCTGGCTTCCTGACCCGTTCGCTCGGCGTCTTCCAGTACACCGGCCGGGCCGTCGAGCTCGTCTGGACCACCAGCCGCGGCCTGTTCGTGGCCATCCTGGCGCTGACCCTGCTGGGCGGCCTCATCCCCGCGGGCGTGGCCTGGGTCGGCAAGCTCATCGTCGACGCGGTCGTGCTCGCGGTCGAGACGGGTGCGGAGGCCGACCGTCAGCAGGCCGTGACGTGGGTCCTGGTCGAGGCGGGCCTGGTCGCCGCTCGCGCCGGCACCACCCACGGGCTGGCGATCTGCAACTCGCTGCTCCGGGCCCAGCTGGGCCACCGCGTCAACGTGCTCATCCTGGACAAGGCCCGCACGCTGTCGCTGCGGGACTTCGAGGACAGCGAGCTCTACGACAAGATGACCCGGGCTCGCCGCGAGGCCAGCTCACGCCCGCTGTCGCTGGTCAAGCGCAGCTTCGGCCTGGTCCAGAACGGGCTCTCGCTGGTCACCTACGGCGCGCTGCTGCTCGGCTTCTCGCCCTGGGCGGTGCTGCTGCTGGCCGCCGCGGCCGTGCCCGCCTTCGTCGCCGAGACCCGCTTCGCCGGGGAGGCGTTCCGGCTGTTCAAGTGGCGCTCGCCCGAGACCCGCAAGCAGATGTACCTGGAGACGGTCATCGCCCGCGAGGACTACGCCAAGGAGGTCAAGCTGCTCGAGCTCGGACCCCTGCTGGTGCAGCGCTACCGCGACCTGTTCGCCGGGCTGTACAAGGAGGACCGGGACCTGACCGTCCGCCGCGGCGTCTGGGGCTACCTCCTCGGCCTGGTCTCGACGGTCGCGCTCTACGGCGCCTACGGCTGGATCGTGCTGACGACCATCGCTCGCACCATCAGCCTCGGCGACATGACGATGTACCTGATGGTGTTCAAGCAGGGGCAGTCGGCGTTCTCGGCCATCCTCAGCGCCATCGGCGGCATGTACGAGGACAACCTGTACCTCTCCAACCTCTACGAGTTCCTGGAGCAGCCCGTCGACGAGGAGCGGGGCGAGGCCACCGTCGGCGTCACCCCCGGCGACGGCATCCGGCTCGAGGACGTCGGCTTCACCTACCCGGGCGCGCCGACCCCGGCGCTGGCCGGCGTCACCCTGCACATCCAGCCTGGCCAGCGGCTGGCGCTCGTCGGGCACAACGGCAGCGGCAAGACCACGCTGATCAAGCTGCTGACGCGGCTCTACGAGCCCACACAGGGGCGGGTGCTGCTGGACGGGACGCCCCTGGCCGAGTGGTCCGGGCAGGCGCTCCGGGCCCGGGTTGGCGTCATCTTCCAGGACTTCGTGCGCTACCAGTTCAAGGTCGGCGAGAACATCGGCGTGGGCGACGTCGAGTTCGTCGAGGACGAGGCCCGCTGGCGAGAGGCCGCGCACAAGGGCATGGCCCAGCCCTTCATCGAGGAGCTCCCGGCCGGCTACGCCACGCAGCTGGGGCGCTGGTTCAAGGACGGCCGCGAGCTGTCGATCGGGCAGTGGCAGAAGATCGCGCTGGCCCGGGCCTTCATGCGCCGCGACGCCGACATCCTGGTGCTCGACGAGCCCACGGCTGCCATGGACGCCGAGGCCGAGGCCGAGATCTTCCAGCGCCTGCTGGACCTGACGCAGGACCAGATCGCCGTGTTGATCAGCCACCGCTTCAGCACCGTGCGCATGGCCGACCACATCGTCGTGCTGCACGGGGGGCGCGTCGTCGAGCAGGGCGCCCACGCCTCGCTGATGCGCAACGACGCCCAGTACGCCAAGCTCTTCACCCTGCAGGCCCGGGGCTACCTGGAGCCCTGAGGGCTGGACCCCGGCGATCCGGTCCCTACAGTGGGCTCGCAAGAGGCCCTCCCCATGCCCGTTCTGTCCCTGACCGCCTCCCACGAGGCCGCCTACCGCGCCTTCCTGGCGGACTTCGAGGCCGCCGGCGAGGACGTGATCCCCGCCTGGTTCTGCCCTCGGGGCTGGTCCTCGGCCCGCTGCGCCGAGCACGTCGACGGGCAGGAGAGGGGAGAGAACCTGCCCTACAGCGGGGTCGCCTGCACCACCCGCTTCCTCGAGGTCGAGGGCCGGCTCGTCGGGGTCGCCAACTTCCGCCAGGAGCTCCGAGGCGACCTGTTCCGCTACGCGGGACACATCGGCTACAGCGTCGCCCCCAGCCACCGCGGACGAGGGCACGCGACCACCCTGCTGGAGTGGGCCCGCGGCTACGGACGAGGCCTGGGCATACAGGCCCTGGTCGTCACCGTGGACCCGGCGAACCTGGCTTCTCGCCGGGTCGTGCGCAAGTGCGGCGGGCTCTTCGTGCAGGCCTACCACCACGAGGTCAAGGGTCGGGACGTGATGGTGTTCTCGGTCCCGACCTGAGGCGCGCCCGGTTCGGTGCAGGTTATTTATTGACGGCTCAGTAACTCTGGTGATAGTTACTGAGTCGTCGATAACGAAAGGATCCAGATCATGGCCCGACCTCGCGAAGTGACGGACGAAGCCATCCTCGAGGCCGCCCGAAAGGTCTTCCTCGAGCAAGGCCCCGGCGTCGCCACCAGCGTCATCGCCAAGGAGCTCGGGGTCAGCGCTCCGGCGCTCTTCCACCGCTTCGGGAGCAAGCGGGCGCTCATGATCGCGGCGCTGAAGCCCAGCCGCGCGCCGGAGCTGCTGGACGGCGGCTTCGACGCGGCGGTCCCGGTCGACGAGCAGCTGTTGAGCATCGCCACCCGCTTCGTCGCGTTCTTCCTCTCCATGTCGCGCGAGATGGCCACGTTGGCCGCCGCGGGCATCACCCCAAGCGAGATCTTCGTCAGCTACGAGGGCGAGCCCCCGCCCATCCTGACGCTCCGCCGCCTGGCGACCTGGTTCGCAGAGGCCCAGTCCGCGGGCCGCGTCCGCGAGGGCGACACGGTGGCCATGGCCATGGCCTTCATGGGCGGCGTCCAGGCCCCGAACTTCCTCCGCATGACCTGCGGCGCCCACGCCCCCCTGCAGATCTCGCCCGACCACTACCTGCCTCAGTTCGTCGGCTTCTTCGCTCGCGGCGTGGCGCTGGAGGTCGCGTGAGCGCGCTCCTGCTCAGCCTGCTGATGGGCGCCGGCTTCTCGGATCGAGCCGAGATCGTGGTCCCTGTCCAGGACTACCGCGAGGCCTCGGGCGCGCGCTCCTCGGCGCCCTGGTGGTCCACCTTCGGCGAGGCGCAGCTCGACGTGCTGGTCACCGAGGGCCTGGACGGCAACCTGGACCTTCAAGCCAGCCGGCACCGCGCGGAGGCGGCCAAGGCCTCCGCCGTGCAGTCCCTGGGCCCGGCGCTTCCCTACGCCAGCTTCGACGTCGGCGTGCAGCAGAAGCCCTGCGAGTCGCTGGGCTTCGACCTCTGCGCGATGTCGGTGGCGGGCACCGAGGACGAGGCTCCGGAGACCTACTACACCGGCTCAGCCATGCTCACCGCGGGGCTGAACATCGACGTCTTCGGCGCCACGCTGAACAGCGCGCTGGCCTCCAGGCTCGAGGCCCAGGCCGCTCGGGGCGACGCTCAGGCGGCGGCCCTGATGATCTCGGCCCAGGTCACCGGCGCCTGGTTCGACCTGGCCGTGGCCCAGGAGCAGCTGGACGTCGTCTCCGAGCAGGTGCAGCTCCAGGAGGAGCTGCTCGAGGTCACCCGCCTGCAGCTCGAGCGAGGGATCAGCAACGGCCTGGACGTGCTCCAGCAGGAGCAGCAGCTGGCGTCCACACGGGCCGGCCTGCCCGCGGCCCGCGCCGCGCTCCGCCAGGCCGACA
>CALGIB010000365.1 GCA_937915955.1 uncultured Pseudomonadota bacterium | reverse complement strand
CGATACTCGTGTCGGCGTTGGCGGTCATGGCGCCGACGCCGGCCTCGAGGGCCAGCGACGCGCTCGCTGCGTTTCCGACGGTGATGACGCGAGCGGCCGCGCCGGTGGCGATGTTCACGGCCTGGGCCACGGCGTCGGCACCGATGCTGATGGCGCCACCAGCGGACTCGATGCCCAGGGCGGTGCCGGCGTCGATGTCGATGGTGGTGTCAGCCTGGATGGTCGCGGCTCCCACGCCAGCGTCGAGGTCGAGGCTCGCGGCGGCGGCGCTACCGACGGTGATGACGCGGGCGCCAGCGGTTCCGACCGCGACTGCCTGGGCCACGTTGTCTGCACCGACACGGATCGTGCCGCCGGAGCACTCCAGGTTCAGACTGGTCCCGGCGTCGATCTCGATGTCGGTGTCGGCCTGGGCGGTGAGGCCGCCGACTCCGGCGTCGAGCGCCATGGAGGCCGAGGCCGCGTTTCCGATGCTGATCACGCGGGCCGCTGCACCGGTGCCCAGGTTGAGGGCCTGAGCCACGGCGTCGGCGCCGACGTTGAGGGCTCCGGCGCTGGACTCGACGCTGACCGCGCCTGCGCTGTCGATCTGGAGCTCGCCGGTGGTGTTGGCGATCAGGCTGTTCGCGCCGTCGTGGACGATCCCGAGATCCTTGCCCGTGCCCCAGGAGACATCGACGCTATCCACGAAGTTGAGGTCGCCGGTCCCGGTGACGACCACGTCGGTGCCGTCGGCGGTGAACACGATGTCGGTGCCTGGGGTGCCGAACTTGAGAGCCTCGGTGTCCTCGATGGTGAACGAGCCGCCGTTGAACATGGCCGGCTTCCATGTGGTGCCGCCGTCGAGGGTCAGGTACAAGCCCTCGTCGTAGTCGGTGCCATCGGAGCGGCAGTACAGGCCGTTCTGCGTGGACGCGAGCGACTGCCCGGTCGGGGTCACGCCGCCAGAGGGGGCGCCAGCGCCGCCGATGATGGCGAAGTCGGCATCACGCACACCGTCAACGGTGGCGCGAACGAGAAAGGCGAAGCCTCTGGATTCGGGATGGATGCTCATGAGATCCTCTTTTGAGCCGCCCTTTGGCGCCTCTCATGGCGGTGCAGCGATTTTAGCTTCTCGGCTTCGCTGCCCCCTTGGTTGGCTTGTCGGTGGTCTTCGGAAGCAGCGAGAGGAGGTATTCCTTTCGCCGCTGCGCTACGGTGTTGTAGGGCGGCAACGTCTCGAGGTAGGCGATCTCCGCCATGATTCCCCGGGTTGCCATCTCGGCGATCATCGGGTCCACGTCAGCGCCGTCTGGGTTGAGCAGCGCGTGGCAGACCTGGCAGAACTCGAAGTAGCCGTCCATGTCCTTGTCCCACACGACCCTGGGGCCGACCTTGCGGAACTTCTCCCAGACGGACGTGTAGTGAGCGCGGCCCATGGTGGTCTGGTGCGGGCGGACATAGCCCTCGACCACCTGGCCCCATGCGGTGCAAGGCGTCGAGGTCGAAACGAGCATCCGGCCAAGGCTCTCCTGATAGGAAAGCATGTTCCCGACTTCGCCCTTTCCGCCGATGTACCCGCTGCCCTTGGTGATGAACACCTTTTTTGGTCGGGGCAGGTAGACTCCCCGGATCAGCTGGTACTCGCTGGACGAGATGAAGTACACGAACGGGTCGCGCGGGTTGCCGCAGTCCTTCTTGGTTAGGCGCGGCTCGACCTGCGCGCCAGCCCCGGAGAGGTTCGCTTGATACGTCTCGAAGGGCTGGCCCGGCGTCGCGGGAGAGGTGTCGGCATCGGAGCGGATAGGCTTGAGGGCCATGCTGACAGATCCTTGGCTGGATGGTTGAGATCAGGAACAGGGGCGAGCCCCTCCGTCTACTTGACGGAGAGGACCTCGCAGGCGGCGGTGTTCTGGGCGATGGCGGCGGCGGTGTAGCCGGTGACCACGACCTCGGTGTCGTCGATGCTGGCGTTGCGCTCGAGCTCGGCCATCATCCAGCCCATGCGCGCCACTTCCTGCGCGGCGGGGTCGGGCTGGGGCGCGCGGGTCTTGATGCCGAACGCCTCGGGGCCGAACACGGCGCCGCTGTAGTCGGTGCCATCGTCGGTGATGATGTTGTCATCGGCGGCGTACACGACCAGGTCGCCGTTCAGGTACACGCCCTTGAACGAGAACCCGCGGGAGCCGCCCATGAAGCCCTGCATCTCGGGCTGGTGCTCGATGGCGCCGCCGAGGGTGAGGGCGTCGTTGGACACTTCGCGCCACTGCTTGTCGGCCAAGAGGGCGACCTGCTGGCCACGAGAGCCGGCGGCGAAGTTGGTATCCACGGCGGACTTGAGCACGGACCAGGACAGGGTGACGCCGGTGCTGCCCACGATGTTGGTGATGCTGGGGAACAGGGCCGCGATGTCGGCCATGAGCCGGCGCTGGCCGCCGAGGAACATGGCGAAGGCGAGGACGTCGTAGTTCGCGAGGACCATGCCGTCTTCGATGCGGTACAGGCCGCTGACGGTCATCTTGCCAGCCTTGCGGGCCGGGGTCAGGGTGTAGCTGGTGCCGCTGGGGGTCAGCTCGTTGGCCTCGGCGCTCTCGACCTCGGGGGCCAGCATGTCGAGGCCGAGCCCGATCACGGGGACCTCTTCGGCCACGGCCTGGAGGAAGTCGGACTCATCCATCCATCCGGCGCGGATGGTGGGATGCATCAGGAACGAGGTGTCCCTGTCGCCGATGGTGAGCTGCCAGCGCTTGATAGCGGTCGCGGCGAGGATGTCAGAACCGGGGGAAGAACCAGTGGCCCATGCCATGATGACTCCAGAATGTACGGGGGTGGGGAATCGTTGTTCCGCCCTGTACACACTCTGGAGTCGCTGGACTCCCTGGGTAGCGAGGCACCCGTGGGCTTACTCTGACAGCCTTACATGGACGCTGACAGTCTGTCAACCACGAGCGATCGGTGGCACGAGAAAAAGATCGCTCATCTTAACGATTATGCTTGCATCTACTAACATAGGTGATAAGATGTGTACATGGAAAGCGGAGATGAACCACCCGCTTCCACCTCGGAGCCGAAGCCATGACCCTCGACGAAATCAACACCAGCATCGACAGCGCAATCAGCGAAGCCCGCGAGCAGGGCTTCCTCGGCGACGACGCGAACGAGTACGCCAACATGGAGCTGACCGGCGGCGCCTGGCACGACGAGCTCCAGGCCCTGGGCGCCGACGAAGACCGCGTGGCCGCCCTCAACGCCCTCAAGGACATGATGATCGAGCGCTTCGATGCGCAGTGCGAGCCAGGCGACGCCGACCTCGCCAGCCTCGATACCGACATCATCCGCGCCGCCTGGACCTCCGGCAACAACAACGGCGACGGCTACAGCGTGGGCTGCTGCGACGACGATACCTGCGACTGCGCCATCGACGAGCAGGCCGGCGCGCTCGGCCTCCCGCTGGTCGAGGCTCTCTCCGACCACGAGATGGCCGTCTACGGCGACGGCGAGACCATGGTCGCCGTGTGCGACGGTCACGGACCCTGGGCCGTCAACATCGACGTGGATGGCCTGTAGACCATGACCGCAACCCACCCAATGGACGCAGCGTTCAACCACCTCGACAGCCCAGAAGTCACCAGCTTCATGGACGCGAACCCCGACGCCACAGTGGCCGATATCATGGGCCGTGACGACTGGGGCGATTGCGCTTGGGAGGGTCAAGGGTTCTCCTCGCTCTCCGACTACCTGGACGCGGTCGAAGTCGAGATCGCCGCCATGCTCGAGGGTGAGTAGGCCATGACCCGCCCCAAGTCCATCCGCAAGCCTGCGAAACGTGACGTCAAGATGGCCCGCTACTCCAGCGCCCGCGAGGCCATCGGGACCCTCGAGAAGGGTACCGACACGTTCATCCTCACATATGGCCAGTTCAGCCTGATCGACGCCCTGTGCGCCATCTTGGACCAGACGGGCCCGGCGGACGTGACGATCTCGACGTGGACCGCCGCCAACGCACACTTGGAGCGCTCGGCCGACCTCATGGCCTCGGCTTCGATCAAGTCCTTCCGACTGATCGTCGATCGCTCCTTCGAGGGGCGACAGCCAGAGTACGCATACCACATGCGCCAGTTGTTCGGGCCTGGCTGCGTGCGCGCCATCCGCACACATGCCAAGTTCATGCTCATCCGCAACGAGCGCTTCGACGTGGTGGTCCGTACCAGTATGAACCTGAACGAAAACCCGCGCCTGGAGAACATCGAGATCAGCGAGGATCGCGCGTTCGCCGAGTTTTTCCAGACCGTAGCCGACGACGTGTTCCGCGAGGTCGGCGAGGGCGAGAACAAGTCGGACATCCCAGGGCTCGACAGCATCCAAGAAACCCTCGCCTTCCCCGAGATCAAGGCCCCAGCCATCCCACAGGAGAACCTCCATGAGCCGCAAGCAACACACACCCTCGCCCGCTCCTGACATTACCGCCGAAGTTCGGGCACAAGTCCACGATCGGTGTCCGCCCGCTGTTGTCGAAGCCATCGTGGCGCAGATGGTGCTCGCCAGAGACGCCCGCGATCGCGTGGTCCGCGAGGGCTCCGTGGTGCGGGACATGAAGGGCAGCGTGATCGCGCACCCAGCCATCAAGATCGAGGCAGACGCCGTGAAGCTCTACGCCGGACTGTTCGACAAGTGGGGCGCACGCCCACCGGCAGGAGGGTGGAAGATCTGATGCCAAAGCACCACACCCCAGCGATCTGGCCCGCTCTCGTCATATTCTCCACCAACAAGGCCAGCGATAGCGTCACCCGCAGCCGCTACCGCAAGGGTTCGCACAGCCCGACTCTCGCAACCGTGCAGCGCTGGTGCCTTGAGCAGGGCCTGCGCTTCGTTGTTGATGGTGACGGCGTTCGATGCGAGCGTGTCGAGGGCGAGTAGCCGTCAACCCTTGCGCTGCTGGGCCCGCATCTTTTCGAGCGCGGCCTTGTACTCCTCCATCGTCTTCGCGTTGTTGATGTCGGAGACGGTGACGGCGCCGGCCACGCGTGGGGCCCGGTTTCGCTCTGTTCCCGGGTGGGTCCTGGTGGCCGGGGCCACGTCCTGCGGCATGTAGCCGAGCAGCGTCCGGGGGATGGCAGGGGCGGCCACGTTCTCCGGATCGGCCTTGTGCGCCTGCTGGGCCTCGAGCAGGCCCTTGTACCAGTCGGCGGCAGTCCCGTCGCCGCGCTTGTCTTCCGGGAGCGCCTTGTGGGCCTGGCGAACGGCCGCGCGTCCGAGATCATCCTTGATCCCGTTGTCGGCCAAGGCCATGTCCTCGACGTGCTCGCCAGCGATGGCCTGGATCTGGGCGCTAAACTCCGCGTCCTTTGCCTTGATCGCGGCTTCGATCTGCTGCTGGTACGAGCCCTTGACCTCGCCAAGCTGGGCCTTGAACCCGCCGACCTCCTCGCGCAGGTTCCGCAGGTCGCCGATCATCTCGCGGCGCTTGCCGGTGATGTCGCTGATCCGCTTCTGGAGCGCCTTCGCGTCCTTGCCTGGGTCGTCGGCCTCTTCGTCGTCGAGCGCGGACTGGTACTTGGCATCGAGCGCGGAGAACTTCTGCTCGAGGGCGTCGTACTTGGCGGAGAGATCGGGCTCGGTGGCCGTGGTGGTTTCGGTGGTGGTATCGTCAGGCATTCGGAGCGTCCTCGTG
>CALGIB010000364.1 GCA_937915955.1 uncultured Pseudomonadota bacterium | reverse complement strand
GAGGTCGAGGCTTGGCCTTGGTCTTGGTCGCGGTCTTGGTCTTGGTCTTGGCGGCTGGCCTGGGTTTGTCGGGGCGCGGGGCCGAGGAGGCCAGGCTCGCGGGCTCGGGCACGTCGGTGGCCGAGGTCGGCGCCGACACCGGATCCGCCGCGCGCTGGGCGCTGGCCGCCGTCCTCAGCGCGTGGCGCACCGTCTCCATCTGCATCCGGCAGTGGCCGCAGTCCTCGAGGTGCTTGTCCAGCCGCATCTTCTGCGCGCGGGACGCCGTCTCCATGGCCACGCCGACCATGATGTCGCCGTCCGGGTGCTCGCCCAGGTGGGCCTCGGTCTGCCTCAGGACCTCGAGGCCCGAGCGGGCGGCCGAGCGCATGGCCGCCAGCGCGAAGCCCACCGGGTCCGTGGCGTCCGACTCCAGCGCCTCGTTGGCGGCGGCCACCTCGAGGGCTCTGCGGCGCTCGGCCTCGAAGCCCCACTGAGGCGCCTGGAGCACGCGCGCGGCGACGGCCCGGAGGTGGTTCCGGAGCGCGGTGCGCGCCGCTGGCTCGCCGGAGCGGTAGCGGATGAGGAGGTCCTGGTCCATGCCTTCGAGGTCCTTGCCGGGCGGAGCCTATGATAGGCCACACGCCATGGCGACCTCTCAGCGCGAACGACCTCCGGTCATCCTGCTCGTCGACGACGAGAAGCTCTTCTTGAGCGCGCTCCGGCGCAACCTCAAGGGCCAGGGCTACGTCGTCCACACCGCCGAGTCGGGAGCTGAGGGGCTGGCCCTGTTCGAGGCCGAGGCGATCGACGTCGCCGTGGTCGACCTCGCCATGGAGCACATGGACGGGCTCGAGGTGATTCGAGGCATCCGGGCCGTCTCTCCGCAGACCGAGTGCGTGCTGCTGACCGCGCACGGCACCCTCGAGGCCGCCGAGGAGGCCTTCCGCGCTGGCGCGAGCGACTACTTCGAGAAGCCCATCCTGGACTTCCAGCGCTTCCACCAGATCCTGCGCAAGTGCCTCGAGGTGCGCGATCTGCGCGCCCAGAGCGATCGCCTGGCGGCCGAGCTCCACCAGCGGGATGCGTTCGAGAGCCTGATCGGTCGCAGCAGGGTGATGCAGCAGCTCGTCGCCCGCATCCGCGACTACGCCCCCCACGAGCAGATCAGCGTGCTGATCACCGGCGAGAGCGGCACGGGCAAGGAGCGCGTCGCCCGGGCGCTGCACACGGCGAGCAATCGAAGCCGTGGGCCCTTCCTCGCCATCAACTGCGCGGCGATCCCGGCCAACCTGCTCGAGAGCGAGCTGTTCGGCCACGAGCGCTCGGCCTTCACGGGGGCCGACCGCCGTCGCATCGGCATGTTCGAGACGGCGACCAACGGCACGCTGCTGCTGGACGAGATCGGCGACATGCCGCACGAGATGCAGGCCAAGCTCCTGCGCGTCCTCCAGCAGCGCGAGGTCACCCGCATCGGCGGCACCGAGGCGATCAAGATCAACACCCGGGTGGTCAGCGCCACGCATCGGGACCTGCGCGAGATGGTCGAGGAGGGGAGCTTCAGGAAGGATCTGCTCTTCCGGCTCAACGGCCTGGAGCTGCACGTGCCGCCGCTGCGGGACCGAGAGGGCGACGTGCGGCTGCTGGCCTACCACTTCGCCCGCGCCTACGCCGAGCAGGCCGGTATGACGGTCAAGGGCATCCACCACGACGCGGTGGCGGCGCTCCAGGCCCACGACTGGTCCGACAACAACGTGCGCGAGCTCGAGACGGCCATCCAGCGCGCGATGGTCCACATGGGCCGAGGCGACGAGGTGCTGCAGCTCCAGCACCTGCAGTTCGCGGGGCGGGCGACGGTGCCCCGACCGGCGGTCTCGGACCAGGGCCTCGCCCTGCCCGAGGGCTTCGAGTCCGACTGGTTCGAGCTCGACTACGGTGACGCCCGTAAGGAAGCGAGCGACTGGTTCCGCCGCGTCTATGTGCTCGAGCGCCTGAAGAAGACAGGCTACAACGTGACCCGGGCCGCCGAGATGAGCGGCGTGGCGCGGGCCAACTTCCGCAAGATGATGAAGGCCTCAGGCGTGAGCCGACCCAGCGACTTCCAGGGGACCAGGCCGGGCGACGACGCGGATGACGAGGGCTGAGCGCGCTGTAGGCCCAGGTTCACAGAGCCTTGACAGCCCGCGGCCAGCGCACGTGGCCATCCCACCGGATAGGGGTTCGGCCCTGAGTGCACTCGGAGGCAGCATGGAAGCGTTCGCGCAGATGGGTTCGATGGGCCATGAGCAGGTGCTCTTCGTGAACAACCCCGACGTGGGGCTTCGCGCGATCATCGGCATCCACGACACCACGCTGGGCCCCTCGCTGGGCGGCTGCCGGCTCTACCCCTACGCCTCCGAGCGCGAGGCGCTGCGCGATGTGCTGCGCTTGTCCCGCGGCATGACCTACAAGGCCGCCGTCGCCGGTCTGGACCTGGGCGGCGGCAAGTCCGTCATCATCGGCGACCCCGGCATCAAGTCCGAGGCGCTGTTCCGGGCCTTCGGCCGAGCGATCGAGGGCCTCGGCGGCCGCTACATCACCGCCGAGGACATGAACACCAACGTCGACGACATGAACAACATCCGCCGCGAGACCCGCTGGGTCACCGGCACCGGGCAGGCCACGGGTGGCTCCGGCGACCCCTCGCCCGTCACGGCCTGGGGGGTGTTCAGTGGCATCCGGGCCACCCTCGAGGTGGTCTTCGGAAGCCCCGACGTGCGCGGCAAGAAGGTCGCCATCCAGGGGGTCGGCCACGTCGGCTACTACCTGGCCGGCTACCTACACGAGGCCGGCGCGCAGCTGTACTACACGGACATCAACGGCTCCAGCCTCCGGCGCTGCGTGGACGCCTACGGCGGGGAGGTCGTCGACGGCGAGGCCTTCTTCGGGCTGGACGTGGACGTGCTCGCGCCCTGCGCCATCGGCGGCATCGTCAACGAGCACACCATCCCGCAGATCAAGGCGCCGATCATCGCCGGTGGGGCCAACAACCAGCTCAACGAAGAGCAGCGCGACGGCGAGGCCCTGCTCGAACGTGGCATCACCTACGCGCCGGACTACGTCATCAACGCCGGCGGCCTGATCAACGTCTACGCCGAGCTCAAGGGCCTGCCCCGCGACAAGGCCATGGACGACGCGGGCGCCATCTTTACGACGGTCAAGGACATCATCAACCGGGCCAAGTCCGAGGGTGTCACCACGATCCGGGCCGCCAACGCCCTGGCCGAGGACCGCATCGAGAAGGTCGGCCGCATCCAGCGTAGCTACCTGCCCTCCTGAGGCCGCCCGAGCAGCTCCTCCAGGGGGGGCTC
>CALGIB010000363.1 GCA_937915955.1 uncultured Pseudomonadota bacterium | reverse complement strand
GCTGCTGCGTGGGCTGGGCCTTGGGCTGGGCAGGCTGCGTGGGCTGGGCCTTGGGCTGGGCAGGCTGCGTGGGCTGGGGCTTGGGCTGGGCAGGCTGCGTGGGCTGGGCCTTGGGCTGCGCGGGCTGCTGGCTCGGCTGGGGCTTGGGCTGCGGCTTCGCCTCGGGCTGAGGCTTGGGCTTCGACTCGGGCTTCGGCTTGGACTTCCCGCCCCCCTTCTTGCTCCCGCTGCCCTTGCTCGAAGAACCGCCGTTCTTCTTGCCGTTGTCGTCCTTCTGTTGGACCGACGGGCTCGAGGTGGCCGCGACCGAGGGCGTGGTCGCCATCGCGACCAGGAGGCTGAGGCTTGGGACGATGCTCATGGCTTGACCTTAGTCCGGTTTGCGCTAGCGACAACGCACCAGCCCCCGCGTTTCTTCACCCCTTCGAGAATATGCTGCGCCGGTGCTGCCCTCCCGCATTCGTCAGGCCTACGCGCTCCTGATCTCCCTCGGGCTCTGCGTCGTCGTGGCCCAGCCGGTCCGGCGCCACCTCGGCGACGCCCAGGTCCGGGACAGCTTCCCCCTGTCCACCTTCCCGATGTTCTCGAAGGCCAGGCCCGCGCTCGAGCCCGCGACCTACCTCATCGCGCTCGAGGGAGACGGCACCCGCCACTTCGTGCGCTACACCCACTGGGCTAGCGGGGGATGGAACCAGGGCCGAGCCCAGGTGCATCGCTACAAGAAGGGCAGGGCCGGGGGGCCCGAGGCGCTCTGCGAGCTGGTCGCCGGGTCTCTGTCCGAGGTGCCGTCCGGCTGGCCCACCCAGGCCGTCGAGGTGCAGATGGTCTGGGGCGAGTACGATGTCGAGCGCTGGTTCGTCGAGGACTACCAGCTGCCGGCCGCCGAGACGACCCTGGCCCGCTGCGAGGTGCCCCGATGAGCGCGGGCTGGACCTCTCGCTGGTGGCAGGTGCCGGCCGAGCGCCTGGGCTGGCTGCGCGTCGTGGTCGGCAGCAGCGTGATCTGGCACCTCGGCGGCAACCTGGGCAGCTACGCCCGCGTGGCCGAGTCTCCCGCCAACATGTTCAAGGGCGTGGGCGTCACACAGCTGCTCGAGGGCGCCATCGCGCCCGAGCTGTTCATGGGACTGACCTGGGCCACTCTCGCCCTGTCCGTGCTCGTGGTGCTGGGCTGGCGCACGCGCGTCGTCGCCCCGATCTGGGCCGCCACCCTGCTCTTCGTGCTGACCTACCGGACCAGCTGGGTGCAGATCTACCACTCGGACAACCTGATGGCCCTGCAGGCCATCGTGCTCGCGCTGGCCCCCGCCGCGGGCGCCTCGGTATCGCTGGATGCCCGAGCCGGCCGCAACCAGGGGCGAGAGGGCTGGGAGTTCGCCTGGCCCATCGTGTTGATGTGTGCGGTGACGCTGCTGGCCTACATGATCGCAGGGGCCAGCAAGATCGCCGGCTCGGCGGGCTGGGAGTGGGCCTGGGGCACCACGCTCCGCGACCAGATCGCCTACAACGCCATCAACAAGGAGCTGCTGGGTGGCGCTCCGGACGTCGCCGCGCGCTGGGCCTACGACCACCCCTACCTGCTCCGGCCGGGCAGCGTGATGGCCCTGGTGCTCGAGGCGGGTGCGCCCTTTGCCCTGCTGCACCGACGGCTCGGCAAGCTCTGGGCCGTGGGTACCTTGGGCATGCACTGGGGCATCTACCACCTGATGGGCATCGCCTTCACCTACCCCATGTACGGCTGGGCCTTCGCGGCCTTCTTCGACCTCGAGCGGGGAGGGGGCTGGCTCGTCCAGGCCGCCCGCCGCTGGAGGGCGTGGGCTCGCGGGAGGCTGGGCTCGCGCTGAGCCGAGCCTGCTCTGATCGGACGGCTGGCGGGCCCGGCCCTCAGGAGATCTGCCTCTGAAGCTCTGTGAGCAGGGCCGGGAGCACCTTGGCCCGGTACTGCTCGCGCACGCTGCTCCGGAGCCTCTCGGTGGGCCGCCCGTGCGCCAGGAGGTGGGCCTCGCGCGGGTGCTCGGCGGGCTCAGGACGTTGAGGGCCCAGGCCCAGCCTCAGGCCGGTCTGTATCGAGTCCATCAGGCTGGGGTCCTGGGCCAGCCCCCACTGCACGAAACGCCACGCCAGCGCCGCGTGGCGCGCCTCGTCCTTGGCGATGCTCTGCATCACCTGCTTGTCGCGGCCCTCGACGCAGGACTCGGCACAGATCTCCGCCTCCATGGCGGCCAGGGTCTCGCCCACGCAGCCCTCGGCGATCGTCGCCAGCATCACCTGGTGCAGGTCCAGCTCTCCCAGCACGTCGCCGTCCAGCGGCAGGGGACCGGGGGCGAGGTCCTCGCCGGCGTAGTGACTGGCGCGCTCGAAGCAGGCCTCGGTGTGTCGGATCTCGTCCAGGCCGGCCTGGTGGCTGGCCTTCAGCAGGTCCGGTGGGGCCCCGACGGCCATCAGCTGCAGCGTGAAGCGGCAGAAGCTGGCGATCGAGGCGTGCTCGGCCAGCCCGGCCTCGATCCAGCTCTCGGCGAGGAGGGCTCGGAGCTCGGCGTCAGGCACGGGCCCAGCGCCGACCACGGAGGACCCGGGCCCTACGTGCGTGCCCATCGAT
>CALGIB010000362.1 GCA_937915955.1 uncultured Pseudomonadota bacterium | reverse complement strand
ACGCGCGCGCTGCAACTCATGACCGTCGGCATCTCCACGGTCATGTTCGCCACCAGCCGCGTGCTGACGGCCTGGATCTACATCAACCAGCACACCGACGAGCTGGGGATCGACAGCTTCCCCTTGGCGGACCTGCCGTTCGTGGCCATTCCTTTGTTGATCGAGACCGCCGGCGCCATGGATCTCCTGTGGCTCGGCATCATCGTCTACAGCGCATGGCGCAGGGTGCAGCCGATCCAGGTTCGATGAGCGACCCACCCACCACGACCCGGCCGACGACCCAGGACAACCTGGACGCGGTGGCGCGTCAGCTGCTCAGCGGCTCCAAGAAGGCCAAGGAGCCCGAGTCCGGGTCCACCTGGGGCGCTCGCCTCAAGAAGTGGGGCCCCCTCGGCGCCTTCCTGCTCTTCGTGCTGGGCAAGGCGAAGCTGGTCCTGCCGGCGCTCAAGTTCCTGAAGCTGGGCACGCTGCTGACGATGTTCCTGTCGATCGGCGTCTACGCGATGTTCTTCGGCTGGCCCTACGCGGTCGGCTTCGTGCTGCTCATCTTCGTGCACGAGATGGGCCACGCCCTGGCGATGCGGCAGCAGGGCATCCCCGCTGGCGCGCCCGTGTTCATCCCTTTCTTCGGCGCGGTCATCGCGATGAAGGGCATGCCCAAGAACGCCTGGGTCGAGGCCGTCGTCGGTATCGGCGGGCCGGCTCTGGGCACGGTGGGCGCGGCGGTCGTGCTGGCCGCGGCCTACGCGACGCAGAGCGACCTGCTCTTCGCTCTGGCCAGCGTCGGCTTCATGATCAACCTGTTCAACATGCTGCCGGTCTCGCCCCTGGACGGCGGCCGCATCGCGGGCCTGTTCGGCCGTTGGATGTGGGTGGTCGGCTACGTCATCCTGGGCGTGCTGATCCTGAGGACCTGGCACGGCATGCTCATCCTGGTCGCCCTGATGGGCCTGATGAACCTGAAGCGCATCCTCAACCCGCCCCCCGGCTACAACGACGTGCCGAGCTGGCAGCGCTGGACGATGGCGGGCGCCTACTTCGGCGGCATCGGCGTGATGGTCGCCGGCATGATGCTGGCGGACTCGCACCTGACCCACCTGAGCGAGGCCCATGTCGTCGCGATGGCCGCCCCAGCGCTGCTGTGGAGCCTGGTCGACAAGGCCTCGGACTGACCCTCAGGGCCGGACCTCGAGCTCCCACCCCAGCCGCTCCAGCGCCCCCTCGTCCCGAAGCAGGGTCTCCGCGAAGAAGGCCGTCGTGAAGGTCGCCGCCGTCGAGCGGCCAAGCTCCGGGTCCATGTAGGTGAACGCGGACCCATCGGTCTGGCGGGTGTCGACGCCGCAGCCCGGCTCGAAGTCGTCGATGAGCCCGACGAGGTCCGAGAACGACCAGTGGCCGGCGTCGGCGACCTCGGCCTTCCAGGCCTGACCGGCGTCCTCGAAGTTGGTGCGGATCAGCTGGTTGCCGAGCTCGGTGATGGAGTTGTCCTCGATCGCGACGAGGAAGCCCAGCGGCCGGCTCAGGTCCGCCACCGTCACGCCGGGGAGCAGGGGGTTCTCCATGGGGGCGGCCAGGCCCAGCGCGGCCCGCACCTCGCCGCGCTCCTGGGCCAGCATGCCCGTGGTCACGCTGCCGAAGCTGTGGCCGAAGGCCCCCACGGTCGAGGCGTCCGCGCCCTCGATCTGCAAGGCGGCGTCGAGCAGCGCGTGCTGCTGTTGCACCCGCAGGGCCAGGGTGTCGGTGTCCAGGTCCAGGCCCGCGCCGGCCAGGCCGTCGAAGAGGGTGTTGCCGTCGTGGTCGGCGGCCGCGACGAGGAAGCCGTGGCTGGCCAGCCGCTCGGCGACCGTGAAGCTGGAGAAGCGCGTGCACTCGTGGCAGTGGCTGAAGACCAGGAGGGGGAACGAGCCCTCGAGCATCGCCGCGTCCAGCCCCGAGGTGGTCTCGGTGGAGGCGCACTCGGCGGTCTCCAGCAGCTCCTCGTAGATCCGGGCCTGCTCGCCTTCGGTGAAGGCGCTGACGAGCTCGGCGCCCTCGACGTCCTCGGCGGCCGGGTACCAGAGCTCGGCCCGCAGCCCCTCGACCTGCAGCGCGCGGTGGCCGACCGGATGGGGGCCTCGAGCGGCGTAGTCGACGGGGGTGATCTCGGGGGTGGTGCACGCCAGGAGGAGGATCATGGCGGCAAGGTACCGGGCGCTCGGGGCGGCGTCACTCGCAGACCAGGTCGTCCCCGTCGCAGTCCTGGTCCACGGCGTCCCCACAGACCTCCTCCGCGCCCGGGTGCACCGAGGCCTCCTCGTCGTCGCAGTCCGTCGCTGAGCCCACGTCGATCGCCGTGGCCGGCTCCTCGCAGCCGTAGACCCAGTCCCCGGCGTAGCCGTCCTGGTCCTCGTCCACGTACCAGAGCTTCGCGTCCGCCGCGTCGTCGTCGACCTCGTCGTCGCAGTCCTGGTCGACGCCGTCGCAGACCTCGGGTGTCCCGGGGCTGACCAGCGGGTCCTCGTCGTCGCAGTCGCCGCCCAGGGTCGCGAAGCCGTCGGTGCCCTCGCAGACCTCGACGAGCTCGCCGGTGCCGTAGCCGTCCCCGTCGGCGTCCGCGTAGTGCAGCCGCTCGGTGCACGCGCTGTCGAAGCGGAAGCCCGACTCGCGGGGGACGGGCTCGGGCAGCGGACACGCCAGGAGGCTGAGCAGCAGCGTCATGCCGCCAAGGTAGCCGCCGCTCACCCCAGCAGCCCCCTAAGATGCGCCATGCTCTGGCTCCTGGGCTGCATGCCCCTCAAGAACGCGC
>CALGIB010000361.1 GCA_937915955.1 uncultured Pseudomonadota bacterium | reverse complement strand
CGCATCAAGCCCCGGCGCACGCGCTCGGCGGCCACGCTGTGGTCCAGGCTCAGCCGAGCCAGTCGACCGCTGCGGAGCAGGTCGATGCGGGTGTTGCCGACGTGGGCGATGAACAGGCGCTTGCCCGCGAGGGCGGCCAGGCTCATCGAGGCCATGCCCCGGCTGTCGCCGTGGAGGCGGGTGGTGGCCTCGAGGAAGACGGCGCCGAGCGCGTCGAGCAGGGCCAGCTTGGCCTCGGGCGCGCCGCCCCGAGCCGCGGCTCGGAGCTCGGACAGCTCGGCGCCCTGGTCCCGCACGCAAGCCAGCGCCATGCGAGCGACGCTCAGGCCACCGTCGGGGCCGCCCTTGCCCGAGGCGACGGCGAAGATGCCGTCGTCCAGGAACAGGGTCTCGGACTGGTGGTCACTGCCGGTGTGGCTGCGCTGTGCCAGCGCGGTCTCGATCTGCATGGGGTCCCCTCTCAGGAAGTGCCGGAGTCTGCCACGAAGGCCTCGACGCGCTCGCGGAGCTCGCCCTGCAAGCGGCTCAGGCGCACGCCGCCCTCGGGCTGCATGTGCGCCAGGACCACCACGCTGCGGCCGGTGGCCTTCAGCTCGCCGCTGCCTCGCACGGCGAAGGCCAGGGTGATCGAGCTGTTCCCGAGCTCCTCGACGCTGAGCTCGACCTCGACGTCCTCGCCCAGCCGGCACCCGGCCTTGAAGTCCGCCTCGGTGTGGACACAGGGCAGGCCCAGCCGCCGCTCGGTGATGAGCTCGCTGTAGGCCAGGCCCAGATCCTCGTCGAACCAGCTCTCCATCGCCTGGTGGAACCAGTCGAAGTAGCGAGGGAAGTACACGATGCCCGCGGGATCGCAGTCCGTGAACCGGACGCGGCGGCGGTGGGTGTGCGCGCGGCTCACACCCGGGCCTGGCGCGGCAGGGCGGCCACGACGGCCATCATCGGCTCACGCCGTGCAGCGCGCCGTGACGACTCCAGAGGTATTCGACCAGGTCCTTGACGTGGTCGCGCTCGCCAGCGGCCGCCTCGACGATGGCGGGGGCGTCCTGGAGGTGGGCCTTGTGGTGGATGTTGCTGCGCAGCCAGGCCAGGGTGGGCGCGAACTCGCCGCGCTCGACCTCCTCCCAGAGCTGGGGGCGCTCCTCGAGCAGCTTCGCGCCGAGGCTCGCGGCGTAGAGGTTGCCCAGGGTGTAGCTGGGGAAGTAGGCGAACATGCCGCCGGCCCAGTGCACGTCCTGCAGCACGCCGTGCTCGTCGTCCTCGGAGCAGACGCCCAGGGTCTCGCGGTAGGCCTCGCGCCAGGCCTCGGGCAGATCGGCGGCCGAGAGCTCGCCGCTGAAGATGCGCCGCTCCAGGTCGTAGCGGACCGCGATGTGCAGGTTGTAGGTGGCCTCGTCGGCGAAGACCCGGATCAGGCTGCGCTCGACCCGGTTGCTGGCGCCGTAGAGCGCGTCGACGTCGAAGTCCTGGCCCACGTGCTTCTTGAGGAGGGGGGCCAGCCAGACGCAGAAGGCGCGGCTGCGGCCGATGGTGTTCTCCCAGAACCGAGACTGCGACTCGTGCAGGCCGAAGCTGGCCGCCCCGCCAGCCGGGGTGCTGTGCAGATCCAGCGGGATGCCCTGCTCGTAGAGCCCGTGGCCCGTCTCGTGGATGGTGCCGGACAGGCCCGAGAGCAGGCCCTCGGGGTAGATGTGCGTCGTGATGCGCACGTCCCCGGGGGCGATGCCGACGGTGAAGGGGTGCTCGCTGTCGTCCAGGCGGCCCTGCTCGTAGGAGAAGCCCAGGGCCTGCGCGACCTCGTGGTGCAGGCGCTTCTGGCTCTCCACGCTCCAGCTGCCCTCGAGCCTCGCCGGCCCCTCGACGCCGTCGATGGCGTCCAGCAGCTTGCCCAGCTCGGGCTTGAGCCGGCCGAACATGTCGTCCAGGTCGGCCACCGTGCTGCCCGGGTCGAAGGCCTCGAGCAGCACGTCGTAGTCGTCGGCCTGGTCGGTCTTGATGTGGGCGATGGTCTCCTTCGTGATCGCGACGAGCTCCTCGAGGTGGGGCTGGAAGCTGGCGAAGTCGTCGTCGCCCTTGGCCTTGGCCCAGGCGGGGAAGGAGGCCGCGCGGATCCTGGCGCCGCGCCGCACCAGCTCCGAGGGGACCCGGGCCGAGCGGGCCACCGTGCGCCCGAGGTTGCGTACGCTGGCGGCTTGGATCGGATCGAGATCGGCCTCGGACAGGATGCCCAGGATGTCGCTGAGCGCGGGGTCCACCACCTTGTCGTGGTGCAGGCCCGAGAGCAGGGACAGCTGCTCGCCTCGGGCCAGGGCGCCGGCTCGGGGCATCATGACCTGCTGGTCCCACTCGACCAGGCCCATCAGGCCCTCCAGAGCGGTGAGCTCGGTGCTGCGTTCGCGGAGCTGGTCCCATGCTTGCGTCGGGGTCATGGCTTCTCTCTCTGGGTGAGCGCCGCGTAGCCGCGACGCAGATCGGTGGGGAGCCCGTCCAGGCCGAGCCGCTCGGAGATCGCGAGCAGGACCCCGCGGTGGGTCTCGGAGGGGACGAGGTGGGGGTTGATGGCCGCCTCGTGCTGCGGATGCCGGGCGTCGCAGAGCTCGGCGGGGGTGACCGCGAAGAACATCCGGCAGGCCACGGGGCGGGCGGCGTAGACGCTGCACCAGCCGCGCTGATCCAGGAACATGCAGGCCTCGGCGGCCCGCTCGACCTCGATGAAGCCCTGGCGGGTGCCGTGCTGCTCGAGCAGCGCGTCGACCTGGCGGCCCAGTCGGCGGGCCCGACCGGCCACGGCGTAGGCCTCGTCCCGACCCCTCACGAGCTGATGCAGCCAGTACAGCTCGACGCCGCTGACGCCGCGGGGGTCGCCCTTGCAGCAGTGGTTGCAGCCGGCCTTGCAGGGCGGCTCGAAGACCGGCGAGACCAGGGTCAGGAAGCGCTCGTAGTGGTCCCACCAGGCCTGGAAGTGATCGACGAAGGCCCGGGTCAGCACGCCCCCCTCGCAGCGCTCGGTCTCAGCCAGGGCGGCCAGCAGGGCCTCGTAGCCCTGGTGCATGTGGCGCTGGGCGGCCTCGGGGATGGGCGGTGCGTGCATCGGGGCGCCTCTTAACCGGCGGGTTAGGGGGCGGGCCCTGCGAGGAGGTCCCATGGCACGGCGCAACAAGAGCGCGGACTGGCTGGCTGACGCCGCTGAAGCGGTGGAGCAGCACGCGGCCCAGCGCAAGACCTCGGGGCCGCTGGTCTGCGCCTCGGGCATCAGCCCCTCCGGCGACATCCACCTGGGCAACCTGCGCGAGGCCATGACGACGCACCTGGTCGCCGAGGAGCTCATCCGTCGCGGCCACGAGGCCCTGCACCTGCACAGCTGGGACGACTACGATCGGCTCCGCAAGGTGCCCGCCGGCGCTCCGGACTGGCTGGCCGATCACATCGGTCGGCCCCTCTGCGACATCCCCGATCCTGGGGGCCAGTACGAGAGCTACGCCGACCGCTACATCGCCGAGTTCCAGGCCAGCTGCGAGCGCCTGGGCATCCGGGCGCGCTGGGTCCGGCAGTCGCAGCAGTACCGGGCCGGTGCCTACCGCGAGCCGATCATGCAGGCCCTGGACCAGCGCCTGGAGCTCTTCGACGTGCTGGCGCGCTTCCAGACCGAGAAGCTGCAGGCGGTCCCCCTCGAGGAGCGCCGGGCCGCCTGGTGGCCCTACAGGGTCTACTGCCCCAGCTGCGGCAAGGACACCACCACTGGCCTGGACTGGGACCGCGAGACCGCGACCTTCCACTACGCCTGCGCCTGCGACGGCCTCGAGCGCAGCACCTGCCTGGACGAGGAGGTCCTGGGCAAGCTGGTCTGGAAGATCGACTGGCCGATGCGCTGGGCCCACGAGCGGGTCGACTTCGAGCCCGGGGGCGAGGATCACGCCGCGCCCGGCAGCAGCTACACCGTCGGGATCGACGTCGTCCGGACCTTCGGCTGGGAGGCGCCGAGCTTCATCCCCTACGGCTTCGTCGGCATGGGCGGACGCACCAAGATGAGCTCCAGCAGCGGCGGGGCGGCCACGCCGGAGTTCGCGATGCGCTTCATCGAGCCCGCGCTGCTGCGCTGGCTGTACCTGCGCCGGCCTCCGATCAAGAGCTTCAACATCGACTTCGGCGCCGAGATCTGGCGGCAGTACGACGAGTGGGACGCCCTGGCCCGCAAGGTCGCGGGTGGGGCCGCGAGCCCGCTGGAGCTCAAGGTCTTCGATCACGCGCTGAAGACCTCGGAGCGGGAGGTCGAGGTGCCCGAGCTGCGGGTGTCCTTCCGGGTGCTGTTCTCGGCGGCCGACATGACCTCTGGCCACCGCCTGCAGATGCTGCGCGTCGTGCGCGACCACCTGGACGAGGCCCCCGAGCAGCTCGAAGCGGCCCTCCAGCCTCGCCTGGACTGCGCCTCGGGTTGGGTGCAGAACTGCCTGCCCGAGGACGAGCGTCAGTTCGTCCGCCCGGCCTTCGCTCCCGACGTCTGGGACACGCTCGATGAGGCCGACCGGGCCTCGGTGGCGCTCTTCCTCGAGCGCCTGGACCAGCGCTGGTCGGCCAAGGGCCTGAGCGACCTGGTGTACGGCGTGTCCAAGCTGCAGCGCGGCATGGCCCTCGACGAGACGTCCCAGGACCCCGAGCTGAAGGCGGCGCAGCGGCGCTTCTTCGTGGTGCTCTACCAGCTGCTGGTGGCCGCGGACACGGGCCCGAGGCTGCCGACGCTGCTGCTGTCGCTAGGGCAGGAGCGGGTGAGGAGCCTGCTCGGGGGCTGAGCGCTCAGTTGCAGGTCTGCTGGTAGTCCGTGGTCAGCTCCGAGCAGACCCAGCTGCCCGTGCAGTCGTAGAGCAGCTCGCCGGTCTCCCCGCAGCCCGGCGCGGTCCAGCTGTTCCAGCCGATCACCGCGATCGCGCAGACGGCGCTGTAGCTGCACCAGCCGAGCTCGGTGAGCTCGGGCGTGGCGTGCCCGTCGCAGTCGTAGTCGTAGCTGCCGTCGCCGCGATCCTCGCCGAAGAGCTGCGTCTGGCCAGGGTGGGCGTCCGCGTTGCCGTCGTAGCAGTCGCTGGCGTCCGGCGTGGTGCCGGCGGGCGCGGTGCAGGCCACGGTCCAGCGCCCCGGGTCGCCGTAGCCGTCGCCGTCGAGGTCCTCGTAGAAGGTGCCCTGGCCCAGGGCGTCGTCGCCGTCCGCCGAGCCATCGCAGTCGTCGTCCACGCCCTCGTTGCAGATCTCGCTGGCCGAGGGGTTCACCTCGAAGTCCGAGTCGTCGCAGTCGCCCCCGACGGCCACCGCGCCCGAAGGCCGCGTGCAGCTGAACAGCTCCGTTGCGTCGTCGCCGTAGCCGTCCCCGTCGCTGTCCTCGTAGAAGACGTCGGCGTTCAGGGCCTCGTCGTCGACCGCGCCGTCGCAGTCCTCGTCCCGGCCGTTGCAGAGCTCGGTGGCGCCGGGGTGGACCCGCTCATCACTGTCGTCGCAGTCCCCCGCGGGCATCGCGTCCAGCTCGCAGTCCTGCTGGAACTCGGTGGCCGGATCGCCGAAGCCGTCTCCGTCGAGGTCCTCGTACGAGCTACAGAGTCCGTCGTCGGGCCCCGCGGTGGGGAGCTCGTCGATGCAGGCGATGGAGAGGATCAGCAGCATGCAGCTCGAATCTAACCCCATCTGCGTGCTGTCGATCGCGGGCTCGGACCCCAGCGGTGGGGCGGGCATCCAGGCCGATCTCAAGGCCATCGCGGCCCACGGGCACTACGGCATGAGCGTGGTGACGGCGCTGACCGCGCAGAACACCCAGCGGCTGCGCTGGATCCAGCTCGTGGGCCCCGGCGGCGTCCGCGCCCAGCTCCGCGCGGTGCTCGAGGACCTGCCCGTCGACGCGGTGAAGATCGGCATGCTGGGCAGCGCCGAGGCCGTGGACGCGGTGCTGATGGAGCTCATCGGGCTCGAGGTGCCCGTGGTGCTGGATCCCGTCCTGGGTGCCAGCACCGGCGGCGCGCTCAACTTCGACCCCGAGGCGCTGCGCCGGCTGGTGCCGCTCTGCGCCCTGGTGACCCCGAACCTGCCCGAGCTCGCCGCGCTGCCCTGGCTCGAGGAGGCCGGCGTTCCCTTGCTGATCAAGGGCGGCCACGGCGAGGGGGAGACCCTGCAGGACCGCCTGGTCAGCTCGGCCGGCGAGCGCACCTGGAGCTGGCCACGACAGGTCACTCGAAACCTGCACGGCACGGGCTGCACGCTGTCGACAGCCATCGCCTGTGGCCTGGCCGAGGGCCTGCCGCTGGTCGAGTCGGTGGATCGCAGCCTGCGCTGGCTGCAGCGGCTGATCCGCGACAGCTCGGTCCATCGACTGGGGCAGGGGACGGGCCCGCTGCTCGTGTCGACCTCGTCGCAACCCGCTCCAGACTCAAACCGTTAAGCCGGGGGCCCTGGGAGGTCCCTGATGAAGCTCACCGGCCGCGTCCTGCACCTGGTCTCGAACCCCGATCTGCTCCGCACCCAGCTCTCCGGTGGTCGCCCCGACCTGGGGGGCAGCGAGTACCACTACGGCGTCAACACCGACGCGATGATCAGCGGCCGGGCCTGCACCCTGGGCTACACCCCCCAGATCCTGGGCCCCTACTTCCTCGAGAACTTCCTCGAGGCGGTCTCGCAGGACGACGTGCGCGGCGGAGGCTTCCAGGTGGTCGTCGGCGGTCACGCCTACGGCTCGGGCAGCAGCCGCGAGGTCGCCGTGGTGGCCCACGTGGGCGCCGGGATCGAGCTGGTCGTGGCTGACAGCTTCCAGCGGATCTTCCAGGAGAACATGGTCTACGCGGGCATGCCCTTCACCACCGATCGGGGCGTCGTGGACCGCCTCGAGGCGGGCGAGGACATCGACGTGACCAGCTTCTACGCGGAGCTGCCGCGCTTCTTCCGGGCCGTGTCCGAGGCCGGCGGCCTGATGAGCTACGGCACCCGGCTGCTGGCCGGCGAGGTGCAGCCCACCTACGCCACCGAGGTCGCCGCGCGGCCCCTGAACGTCGTCGAGAAGATCATCGCCGCCAAGGTCTGGAGGGGCGAGGGTCAGACCGATGGCATCGCGGCGGTGGCCCCCGGTGAGCAGGTCCTGTGTCGCGCCGCCTTCCGAGGCATGCACGAGTACACCGCCGGCATGGTCATGGACCTCTACGCCCAGGAGTGGGGCGAGGCCGAGCTGTACCGCAGCGATCTGGTCGCGGCCTTCGAGGACCACTTCGTGCTCATCGGCCACCGCACGGTGCCCGATCACGTCAAGGACAGCCGCCTGGGCCCGGCCATGCAGCTGACCGAGGAGATGGTGCAGGCCTGCGAGCGCTTCGGCATCCGCCTGCACGGCCCGGGTCGGCCCTTCCCCGCGGGCGTCTGCCACCGCCTGGTGGTCGAGGACTACGCCCTGCCCGGTGACGTCATCGTGCTCACCGACAGCCACACGCCCACCGCGGGCGTGATGAACGCCTTCGCCTTCGGCGTGGGCAGCACCGCGATGGCCTTCGCCCTGCGTACGGGCCTGATCCCCGTGACGGTGCCCAAGGTCGTGCGGGTCGAGGTGCAGGGCAGCGCCGGCGGGCTGCTGTCGCCCAAGGACCTCATCCTGCACCTGATCGGCATGCCCTAC
>CALGIB010000360.1 GCA_937915955.1 uncultured Pseudomonadota bacterium | reverse complement strand
GACTCCGGTCAGGAGCCCTGGCTAACCTCCCCGCGCCGAGCGGCCGGTCGTCTCCCCGCGGGATCGGGGGGCGCCACGACTGGCTTGTTCGCCATCCGGAGCGCTCGGATCAAGGGCAGGAGGCCGCCACGGCGTAGCGGGCGAGGACGCTGGCGCCCGGAGCCAGCGGCTCGGAGAAGTCCACGGTGTTGTCGACCTCGCTGTAGGCCCAGCCATCGTCGATGCCGACGCCGTCGACGCTGAGCGCGAGGGTGGCCGGGGCGGGGACCTCGCTCAGCTCGAAGCTGCCCATCCGGGGCGAGCCGCCGACGGCGTTCGCCAGGTGGCCGAGCGTGTCGTCCCAGTCCTCGCAGATGCTGAAGAGCTGGCCTCCCGTGGCCACCGTGGCCTCGAAGAAGCCCGTGTAGGCCTGGGCGCCGTCGCAGCCGGTGGGGTAGTCGCCGCCGACGGCGTGCATCACCAGCTGGCTGGAGCTGGACTTCATGCTCTGAAAGAGCACGACGTAGTAGGTGTAGGGGTTCACGGACTGCTCGGGCTCGTCCGAGATGCCTACCAGGACGAGATCGGCGTCCTCGCGCACGAGCCCCTGGTTGCAGCCGCCGGCGTCGGTGTTCTCCCCGCGCAGGGCCGCCTCGAGCAGCATGAACGCGCGCTCGGAGTTGCGCGCTCCCGAACCACAGCCGCTGCTGCTGTCGCCTGCGCAGATCATCCACGAGGCGTTGTCGAGCTGCTGGCTGCGGCTCTGGCTCGCGTCGATGAAGGCGGGCTGTCCCGAGGGGACCACGACGCAGCCGTCGTCCTCGACGACCGTCGCCAGCTGGTAGTCCATCCCGTTGTCGTCGAGGCCGTCCAGCAGGACCTCGAACGAGGCCAACAGGTCGGCGGTTTCGTCCAGCATGGACGCCGACCAGTCCAAGGCCAGGACCACGTCCACGGCTTGGGCCTGAGGCACGTCGAAGCTGTCGGTGACCCAGGCGTCCGCGCTGCCCTGAGCGTTGTAGGACGCGAGGACCGAGGGGGCCGTCGGGTCGTCGCTCTCCACCACCAGGCTGGCCATGGCGGCCGTGTCGGTGGTGGGCTCGTAGGACAGCCAGACCTCCGCGCTCTCGTTGGGGACCAGGGTCCAAGGCAGGGGGCCATTGCTGTCCGTGTCGGCGGTGAAGGTCAGCTCGTCCGAGCTGGACGCGAACTCGAGGTGGGTGACGGTCAGCGGTTCGCCGCCGTGGTTGCTGAGCGTGATGGGCTGGTCCTCCCGGCAGCCGACGCCGACGGACCCGAGGTCCTGGTCCCGCGGCGAGAGGTCCAGGACGGGAGCCCGGCCCACGCCGCTGAGGGCCACCCCCAGCGGCGGGTCGCCGTCGTCGGAGTGGACCCAGAGGTGGGTGCTGTAGCCGCCGTCCGAGGCGGGGGAGAAGGCCACTACGACCCGGGTGGCCTGCTCCGGGGGGACGACGACGGCGTCGGGGGCCGAGACCGAGAACCAGGCGTCGCTGTCGAGCTCCAGCTTGAGCAGGTGCAGATCCGCGTCGCCCAGGTTGGCCAGCTCGAGCGTCCTCCCGACGGTCTCGCCCGCCGGCACGCTGCCGAAGTCCAGCCAGGCTGGGCTGGCATTTAGCAGCGGCTCAGCCGCCTGATCGAGGGGCTCGGGTGTCGCCGCGGGTCGACAGGCCAGCAGCACGAGCAGCACGCACCCTCCTCCCTGACGACTACGTCGAGGAGGAGGGCTGTGTGACGCTACTCGTCCGTGCAGACCGCCTGTCGAGCGTAGGCCACCGAGATGGCGGCGCCTTGAGCCGGGACGTTGCCCTCGTCGAAGATCACAGCGTTGGCGCTGCCGTCGAAGGTCCACCCACCGGCGATGACGCCCTCGACCCGGACCTCTACCGTCGAGGCCACCGCGACCTCGGTCAGCACGAAGACCCGGGTCGTGCCGGCCTGCGTGAACTCGTCGCTCTCCTCGCCGGCGTAGGCGCCTTGACCGCTGACCTCGAGCACGAGCTCGGGGTTGGCGGGGTCGGTGCTCTGGACGCTCAAGTAGGCGACGTCCGCGAACTCGTCGGTGGGGGCGTAGACCGCTCGCATCGTCAGCGTCTCATGGGCCTGGAGGACCGCGGGCACGGTGTCCCAGGCCGCGGTGATCTCCTCGCTGGCGGTGCTCAGCTCGATGGCTTCGACGGTGACGGGGCCGGGACCGGCGTTGCTCAGCGTGAAGTCCTGCTGCGCGTCGCAGCCGACCTCGACCACCTCGAAGTCCACCGACGCGGGGTCCACGCTCAGTCCGCCGGAGCTCAACGTGCCGAGCAGCTCGACCTCGACCACCTCGTCGAAGGGGTCGTCGCTGGTGATGGACAAGACGTCGGCGAAGGCGCCGGCCTCGGAGGGAGTGAAGGTGACCACCAGCTCGGCCGAGTCGCCGGGATCGACGATCGGCCACTGCAGCGCCGTGGTGCTGAACGGCCCGTCCGAGGAGACGTAGATGTCCTGGACCTGCAGCTCGCAGTCGCCCTTGTTCTCGATGAACAGGCTGAGCTCGACGGGCTCGGTCTCGCTCACCGTGCCGAAGTCCAGGGTGGAGGCTCGCTGTCCCTCGGCGTCTCGGACCGAGATCCAGGGATCGCAGGTGCTGCCGGAGTCGCGCCACCAACCCTCGCTGTCCCACCAGACGCCGGTGTCTTCGTAGCGCGGGCTGCTGCAGAGCACGCAGCTGAGGATCAGGCCCCAGAGCATGTCGTCACCTCCGATGGGGAGTATGCCCCAGAGCAGCGAGGGCGGCCCGAAGGCCGCCCTGCTTTGCATCGAGCCGAGAGAATCAGCCCTCGCAGTCGCCGTACAGCGCGTACTCGATCTGGATGGTGGAGCCACCCTCGGGCACGTAGGCCTCGTCGAAGTCGATGGTGTTGTCGACCTCGTTGTAGGACCAGCCGATGGCCGACGGCGTGCCGTTCACGGTGACCGTCAGGGTCTCGGGCACCGGGAAGTCGGTCAGCTCGAAGCTGGTGAGGTCCGCAGCGGAGCCCTCGGCCAGGGACTCGAGGTGGGAGCCGAAGTCCGTCGCGCAGATGCTCAGGAACAGGCCGCCGGTGGCCACGGTGGCCTCGTAGAAGCCGCTGTAGGCCGAGTTGCTGCCGCAGCCGGTGGGGTAGTCACCGCCGATGGCGTGCATGACGACGTCGTCGCTGTCGTCCTTCATGCTCTGGAAGAGCGACACGTAGTACGTGTAGGGGTTGACGGACTGCTCGGGCTCGTCGGACACGCCGATGAGGGAGAGGGTCGCGTCCTCGCGGTAGAAGCCCTCGTTGCAGCCGCCGGTGTTGATGTTGGCGGTCTTGAGGGCGGCCTCGATGAGCATGAAGGCGCGCTCGGTGTTGCTGCCGTAGCTGTTGCAGTACACGCCGCTGTAGGACTCGCACAGCATCGTCGAGAAGGTCGACTCCTGGTCGGAGATGCTCATGTCGTTGTCGATGTAGGGCTGCGTACCGGCGGGGTAGTTGATGCAGCCGTCGTCCTCGGTCACGACCGCGACGTGGTAGTCGGCGTCCATCGCGGACAGCGTGCTGACGAAGGTGCCGAAGTTGGACTCGACGTTGGCCGCGTCGTCCCACATCGAGCAAGACCAGTCGACGGCGAACATGATGTCGGTGGCGCCGTTGATGGGCTGCTCGAAGACGTCCGTGTTCTCACCGGCGAGGGCGCCGTTGCCCTGCTGCGTCGCCATGAAGGTCGGCGTGGCGGGATCGTTGCTGTCGATCATCAGGTAGGCGACGTCCTGGTACTCGTCCAGGGGGGCGTAGTCGACCCAGACCTCGGCCGAGGCGTAGGGCACCAGCTCCCAGGGCTGCTCGTCGATGTCGCCGTTGGTGTCGGCGTCGGTGTCGAAGAAGAGGTCCGTCGAGCCCGTGTTGTAGGCGAAGCCGTCGACGATCAGGTTGTCGTTGCCGATGTTCGTGATGGTCAGGGGCTGCAGGCGGTCACAGCCGATGTACATCGTGCCGAAGTCGTACTCGGCGGGGGACACGTCGATGACTGGCGCGATGCCGTCACCCGTGAGCGGCACCGACAGGGTGGGGCTGTCGGGGTCGTCCGAGTCGATCAGGACGTTGGCGCCGTAGGAGGCCGCGGTCCCGGGGGTGAAGCTGACCACGAAGTTGGTGGCCTGACCCGGGGGGACCAGCACGGAGTCGACCGAGCCGAGATCGAAGGGGGACTCGGCGTCGTCGAGGTGGATGTCGATGATGTGGAGGTCCGCCTCGCCGTTGTTCCAGATCTCGATGTTGACGCTGGCCGACTCGCGGTCGCCGACGGCCAGGGGGCCGAAGTTGACGAACTCGGGGTTCACCGCGATGTCGGGGACCAGGTTGTCATCGATGCCGCTGACATCGGGATTCTGGTCCGTGATTTCGTAGTCGGTGCAAGCGAAGAGCGCGAGAAGGATGGGCATGGGTCAGGAACTCCGTGGGACCGAGATGGCGGATTCGCCGGACTATACGCTCTGCGTTCCCGGCGTGTGACAAGAAAACCGGCTCCGGCGAGACGCGCCTGTGAGGCGGATCGGCGGCGGATAGTCAGCGGATCACCGTGCCCGGGGGCACGTCCTCGGACAGGGTCGCGAGGCCCAGAACGGCCTTGGCCCCGGCCGCCAGCAGCATGCCCTGGCTCTCGACCCCGCGCAGGTCGGCGGGGAGCAGGTTCGCGACGACGATGACGCTCTGGCCCACGACGGCCTCGGAGCCGTAGCGGCTGGCGATGCCCGCCACGATCTGCCGGGGGCTGGCCTCGCCGAGGTCCACCTGGAGCACCAGCAGCCTCTCGGCGTCGGGGTGGGGAGCGGCGGAGACGATCCGGCCCGCCTTGAGCTCGACCTTGCCGAAGTCGTCGACGGTGATCGGCTGCTTGGGCTCGGCCTTCCTGGACTTCTTCTTGTTCTTGCTGGGCGCGTCGCCGCCGGTCTTCGTGCCGCCCTCGACCTGGGCCAGGGCCTCGGCGATCGCCGCTGGCAGGTCCTTCATGCGGGGGAACAGGGGCTCGCCCACCGTCAGGGCCTGGCCGACGGTCAGCCCGTCCAGGGAATCGATGCTCTCGAGGGTGGCCGTGGTGATGCCCATGCGCGTCAGCAGGTCGGCGCCCTTTCCGGGGCAGAGCGGCAGCAGCAGCGTCGCGGTGACCCGACAGATCTCCAGGCTGCGCCGCAGCACCCCGGCCAGGCGCTCGGTCTGACCATCCTTGTTCAGGGCCCAGGGCTCCTGGACCTGGATGTACTCGTTTCCGGCCACCGCCACGCGCAGCAGGGCCTCGACTGCCTCGTGGTACTGCAGGGCCTCGACCGCCTTGTCGTACTCGGCCACGGCGCTGGCGACCTCGGCGGCCAGGGCCTGGTCCTGCTCGGTGGCCGGTCCCAGCTCGGGGACCACGCCGCCCAGCCAGTTCGTGGTCATGGTCAGCGCGCGGTTGGCCAGGTTGCCGATCTTGTTGGCCAGATCGGCGTTGTAGCGGAGCTGGAAGCCCTTGTGGCTGAAGTCGCCGTCGGCCCCGAAGGCCTTCTCGGCCATCAGGACGTAGCGCACGCTGTCGCTGCCGTAGGCGTCGACGAGCAGGTTCGGGTCGACGACGTTGCCGACGCTCTTGCTCATCTTGCGGCCCTCGACCGTCCACCAGCCGTGGGCGTAGAGGCAGTCCGCGGGGGTCAGCCCCAGCGCGAAGAGCATCGTGCCCCAATAGATCGTGTGGGTCGTGAGGATGTCCTTGCCCAGGAGCTGGAAGTTGGCCGGCCAGCGGTGGGCGAAGGCCTCGTCATCGGCGGTGAAGCCGACGGCCGAGATGTAGTTCAGCAGCGCGTCGAACCACACATAGGTGACGTAGTCGTCGTCCCAGGGGATGGGGATGCCCCACGGCAGCCTGGACTTCGGGCGGGTGATGCAGAGGTCGCCGATGTCCTTCTTCAGGGCGCCGAGCAGCTCGTTCCGGCGGGCCTCGGGCCGGATCCAGTCGGGGTGCTCCTGGACCCAGGCGCGCAGCCTGTCCGCGTAGGCGCCCATCTTGAAGAAGTAGTTCTCCTCCTCGATCCACTCGACGGGCAGGCCGCTGGTCGGGCAGAGCTTCGTGCCGTCGGGGCCGACCACCACGTCCTTGTCGGTCCAGTACCGCTCCTCGCTCGTGGAGTACCAGCCGGCGTAGGACTCCTTGTGGATCTCGCCGCGGTCGTAGAGGCGCTGCAGCACGGTCTGGACGACGCGCTTGTGACGAGGCTCGGTCGTCCGGATGAAGTCGTCGTGGGTGATGTCGAGCCGACCCCAGAGCGCGACGAAGCGCTGGACCAGGTCGTCGACGTGCTCCTGGGCCCCCATGCCTCGCTTCTCGGCGGCCCGAAAGACCTTCTGGCCGTGCTCATCTGTGCCCGTCAGGAAGTGCACGTCGTGGCCCTTGAGGCGGCGGTACCGGCTGATCACGTCGGCGGCGACCGTGGTGTACGCGTGGCCGATGTGGGGCGCGTCGTTGACGTAGTACAGCGGCGTCGTGATGTAGAAGTTCTCGGCCACGGCCAGCTCCTGCCAGGGCCGGCGAACCTATGCCCCAGGCCCCCCCTGGGCAAGCCTCACGGGGCGCGATAGCGGCGGCCCCATGGTGCGCGCACTCGGCTTCAGTCACGGCAGCTTCGACCCCGCTCGGCCCGGCCGCCTCTGTCGGGGGCGGGAGCGCTGGATCCAGGGCTGGGACGAGCCCGACTGCCCTCGCCTGAACCGGCTGGTGATCAGCGGAGCCTGCTTCAGCGACGACTCGGCCCGAGACGCCGAGCGTGGGCTGAACTGTGCGGGCGTCGACGTCGGGCGCCTGGTGCTCGACCTCTTCCCTGGCCGGCCCCTGGTCGGCTTCCGCGAGGAGGGCGAGCTGGCCCGTCGGCCCGAGGCGGTGCCCGTCGTGGAGGAGGACCGCTTCCTGGCGCCCCGGCGCGGCGGCGCCTGGTTCGAGCCCTGTCAGCGCTGGCGCCTGCCGCTCGCCTCGGCCGAGGAGCTCAGCGAGCTGGTGCTGCAGGACCTGGTGGACGGTCTGCTCGTCGGGGTCGAGCTCCCGCTCAGCCCCGAGCTCGAGGAGGCGCTCACGGTGCTGGGGGGCATGGGCGACGCCTCGGTCACGCCCGTTCGCCGCTTCCAGCCGCTGGGCATCGTCGAGGTGCTGCAGCACTGCGAGGCGCTGATCGCCGTGCACCTGGACAAGCACGGGCCCGCCATCGGCGTCTATACCCTCGAGCCGCTGGAGCGCACCCAGGTCGTGCAGGCCTGCGCCGAGCAGGTCCAGGCGCTGGCGGTGCCCTTCGCGATCCCGCCGATGCTGGCGCGCTGGGACCGCGCGCTGCAGGAGCTGCGGGTGAACTGGATGGCCGCGCGCGAGGACGAGTTCCCTGTGCCGCCCGCCGACGAGCCCACTCGCTGGAGCCGCTTGGGCCGCAATCGGGGCAGGGGCGGCGAGGAGTAGCGCCTACTGGCAGGAGCCCTGCTGCCGTGAGCTGGCGTCGATGTAGCCGAGCTCTCGCAGCATCTGGAAGACGTCCGGGCTGGCCACCGGGGTCGGGTCGATCGGCCGGGCCGGCTCGAGGCCTCCGCGCACGCGCTCGATCAGGCCCACGGCCTGCCGGAC
>CALGIB010000359.1 GCA_937915955.1 uncultured Pseudomonadota bacterium | reverse complement strand
CGTCGGCTTCGGCGCGGCCCCGACGATGACCCCCGGCGGCCTGCCGCTGACCTGGAGTGCCCCCGGCGCTCCCCCCGAGATCCACGAGGCCCTGGCGCTGCTGCCGATGGACACCCGCCGCCTCGGCTGGAGGGCGCTCGGCTACGGCCTGGCCTTCGCCCTCGTCCCGATGACCGCCGCAGCCCTGGCGGGCGAGCCCGCCCTCCCCGCGGCCGTCTTCCTGTCGGTCCTGCTGCCGATGACCCTGGCGTGGAGCGTCGGCATCACGCTCGGCACCCGCCACGTGTACGGCGTCCTGGGCCTGGCCCTGGCGCTGACCGTCGCGATCGCCGTCGCAGACCTGGTGACCAGCACCCTCGAGATCGGGGCAGGCACCGGCTGGGCCGCGCTCGCGCTGCCTCCGTTGCTGGCGCTGGCCTGGGCGATCAGCCCGCTGCTGCGAGGGCCCGCGAGACCATCATCAGCGCGCAGATCGTCTTCGCGTCCGTGAGGTCGCCCTCGTCGATCATGCCCAGGGCCTGCTCCAGAGGCATGCGCACCGGCTGAAGGAACTCGTCCCACTCGGGGCTGGCCTCGCCCTGGCTCAGCTCGGTGGCCAGGAACAGGTAGATGCGCTCGTCCGTGAAGCCCGGGGTGGTGTGGATGACCCCCAGGCGCTTGAGCTTGCCGGCCCGCAAGCCGGTCTCCTCGGCCAGCTCGCGTCGGGCGGCGAGATCGGGGATCTCGCCCTCGTCGAGCACGCCGGCGGGCACCTCGTAGTGCATGCCGCCGCCCGCGTGGCGGAACTGGTAGATGAGCGTGACCGTGCCGTCCTCGTGCAGGGGCACGACGGCGGCCGCGCCCGGGTGGCGCATGACCTCGAGCTCGACGCTGCGGCCGTTGGGCAGCTCGACGGTCTCGATGCCGAGGTCGACGACGCGTCCCTTGAAGATGGGAATCCGATCGGAGATGGCTTCGATCCGAGGGCGAGTGAGGCCGAGGAACTAACCGGATAGGCCGGGCCGTGGTCATCTACCAACAACAGGTCGCGCTCAAGATCCGCATCGGCGGCTGGCTCTTCTTCCTGTTCTTCGTGGGGCTCTGCGTCGCCTCGGTGGTCGTGGCCTTCAGCGGCGACTGGGCCAGCCTCGGCTCGCTGATCCTCGGAGTGCCCTTCGCGCTGGTCGGGCTGCGCTACGCCATCGGCCGCCTGCAGTGGTCGCTCGAGGGCGACCACCTGGTGCGGGTCGGCATGATGGGCCCGGTGCCGACCTTCCCGGTCAGGCTGGCCCGCGCCGACTACCGGGCCCTACGGGTGCTGCACGAGCCCGGGCTCTGGGTCATCGAGCTCACAGGGGAGACCCCCTTCCAGGTCGACGGCCTCGGGTCCGAGGAGGCGGCCAGGGCCGTGGCCAGAGCCTTCGCCGAGGCCCTGGGTCTGCCGATCGAAGCCTGAGCGCTTCGGTCAGATCAGCCAGCCCGTCCTCAGCGAGATGGACACCCGCCCGACCAGGTCCTGAGGCCAGGGCCAGGCCTCGACCGTCTGGGCGATGCAGGCGTCCCGCTCGCCCGCCCCGCTCACCGAGGGCGCGCCCCAGCCCATCAGCGCGATCTCGAGCCGCTCGTCCGAGACCTCCTCGTCGGTGTAGCAGGTGCTCAGCTCACCCGACCGACGGCGCACCAGGGTCGCCGCCAGCGCCCAGTCGCCCTCGCCGAGGAAGGTCAGGTCGTCGATGTAGACGCGGCGGCGCGCGACCGGGACGGGCTCGAGCACGATCTCCTCGAAGCAGCCGGGCTCCTCGGGCTCGGGCCAGTGGTCCACCCCGAAGGCCAGCCGCGTCACGTGCGCGGGCAGGTCGACCATGGCATCGCCGGGCCGCACCGACGACAGCGCGTGGATCGCGAAGCCGCCCACGGCGGCGGCGGCGACCCCCAAGAAGCCCAGGTAGGCGCGCTGACTCACGGGGCCTCCAGCTGCAGGACCCTCGAGGCCTCCAGGCTCGGGGGGCTCACGCTGGCCCAGGCAGCCGGCACGCCCAGGCCCAGCGAGATCGCCCCGAGGATCAGCAGCGTCCGCGTGCCCGCGTGATCGAGCGAGCGAGGCCGCATCGGACCGACGTCCATCGGCGTCAGCAGGGAATCATCGTCGAGTCGTCGAGCCACGATCCGCTTGGACAGGGTCGGCCCGAGGGGGTTCCTCCAGGCCTGCAAAAAAGCCTTTGACGCTCCCGGATGTGGCGAATAACTACCGGCCGCCACGCGGAAGTGGCGGAATGGCAGACGCGCTAGGTTCAGGACCTAGTGGGTGAAAACTCGTGGGGGTTCGACTCCCCCCTTCCGCACCATTGGAAGCCGTCCCCTCTCGGGGGCGGCTTTTTTCTTGGGCCGCATGCAAGCCCCGGCCCTCGGCGGTACACCTCCAGTTCGGAGAACACCATGCTCAGCCTCCTCGCCGCCCTGGCCTGCACGCCCTCCAGCGGAACCCTGGACGTGGACGCCCCCGTCACGGACGACACCGGCACCCCGGACAGCGCCGATGTGGACGACACCGGCGACACCCAGCCCGCCCCCGAGCCCGATCTCGGCGTCTGGATCGGCAGTCGGGCCATCTCCTACGACGGCTGCACGGACGAGGTCGAGGAGGAGGGCTACCTGCTGGACGAGAGCTGGGAGTACTACGACTACGTGCAGGGGGAGTGCGGCGACTGCACCCACTTCTACGTCGTCGAGGTGTGGCCCGCCGAGGCCTGCGGCCTGGACGTCTCGACCACCGTCTACCGGGGCCTGGTCTTCGACGGTGACAGCGCCGAGGTCTGGGCCTTCAGCCAGAACGGCACCTCGGACCTGGACAGGAGCGCGGACTTCGACGGCATGAACATCGACTACGCCTACGACCTGTACGATGGCTACGTCGAGATCGAGGGGCGCGTCGAGTTCCCCGAGCTCTGATCCCGACGGAGGTCACCATGCTCTTCCTCCTGCTCGCCTGCGGCCCCAAGACCACCCCCGAGCCCTCCGCCCAGGCCATCGGCAAGGCCAGCTGCGAGCGCCCCGAGGGCCTGTTCGGCCCCGTCGTCCGCGACGACGCCCTGCACGCCGAGGCCAGCCGCTTCTCCCAGCTCGGCACCACGACCAGCACGCCGGTCGAGGCCTGCGGGATCGAGGGTCAGCTGCAGGCGTTGCTGCGCATGACCTGCGACGACGGCTCCTCCCCCTTCTCCAGCGCCGCCCAGGCCCACGACGCGCGGTCCGGGAACCTCGGCGCCGGGGGCCGCTGCGGCTCGATCATCGACCTCTACCAGGTGCCCTGCCCCGAGGCGACGTACCCGGTCCACATCGACATGTACGTCTGCCCCAGCCGATAGCTGGGCCCTCGGCGCCCTGAACTGGCGCGGTCCGAGGCCTCCGCGCGTTAGGTGGACGGACCGCTGCGGGTGGCCCGTCGGGCCTGAGATCACACCGCAGAACCTGAACCGGCTCGTACCGGCGGAGGAAAGGCGGAATGTCCAAGCCAGAGCTCGAGACGGGGACCTTCGACAACGGAGCCCGCAACGCAGAGAAGGTCACCCTCGGTGACCTCGAGGTGCCCTTTCGCGAGGTGCGCCTGACCAACGGAGACGTGCATCGCCTCTACGACACCAGCGGCCCCCAGGGCTGCTCGGTGCACACGGGGCTGCCCCAGCGGAGGAAGGCCTGGATCGAGGCCCGCCAGGCCCGCGGCGATACCAACTTCTCGCAGATGCACTACGCCCGGAAGGGCCTGGTGACCGAGGAGATGCGCTTCGTCGCCCTGCGCGAGAACATGGACCCCGAGTTCGTCCGCAGCGAGGTCGCGGCCGGCCGCGCCATCATCCCGGCGAACAAGCGGCACCTCGAGCTCGAGCCGATGATCATCGGCCGGAGCTTCCTGGTGAAGGTCAACAGCAACATCGGCAACTCGGTGGTCTCTTCGAGCATCGAGGAGGAGGTCGAGAAGCTGCGCTGGAGCCTGCGCTGGGGAGCGGACACGGTCATGGACCTGTCCACGGGCCTGGACATCCACGAGACCCGCGAGTGGATCCTGCGCAACAGCCCGGCCCCCATCGGCACGGTGCCGATCTACCAGGCCCTCGAGCGCGTCAACGGCGACGTCGGCAAGCTGAACATCGAGCTGTTCCTGGACGTGCTGCGCGAGCAGGCGGAGCAGGGCGTCGACTACTTCACCATCCACGCCGGCGTCCGCCTGGCGCACATCCCGCTGACCGCCGAGCGGCTCACCGGCATCGTCAGCCGGGGCGGCTCGATCATGGCCCAGTGGTGCCTGCTCCATCACCGCGAGAGCTTCCTGTACGAGCACTTCGACCGCATCTGCGAGCTCCTGGCCGAGTACGACATCAGCTTCTCGCTGGGCGACGGCCTGCGGCCTGGCTGCCTGGCAGACGCCAACGACGAGGCCCAGTTCGCGGAGCTGACGACCCTGGGCGAGCTCACCCAGATCGCCTGGGAGTACGACGTCCAGGTGATGATCGAGGGTCCCGGGCACGTGCCGCTGCACAAGATCCAGGAGAACATGGACCGCCAGCTGAAGGACTGCTTCGAGGCCCCCTTCTACACGCTGGGGCCGCTCGTCATCGACATCAGCCCCGGCTACGACCACATGGCCTCGGCCATCGGCGCGGCCGTCATCGGCAGCCAGGGCTGCGCGATGCTCTGCTACGTGACGCCCAAGGAGCACCTGGGCCTGCCCAACAAGGACGACGTCAAGCAGGGCATGATCGCCTACAAAATCGCCGCCCACGCCGCCGACGTCGCCAAGTGCCACCCGGGCGCGCGCGACCGCGACGACGCGCTGTCCCGGGCCCGCTTCGAGTTCCGCTGGGACGACCAGTTCGACCTGTCGCTGGACCCCCAGACCGCCCGGGCCTACCACGACGAGACCCTGCCCGCGGCGGCCGCCAAGACCGCCCACTTCTGCAGCATGTGCGGGCCCAAGTTCTGCTCGATGCGCATCACCCAGGACATCCGGGACTACGCCCGGAAGAAGGGCCTGGGCGAGGGCGAGGCCATCGAAGCCGGCATGGCCGAGATGAGCGCGAAGTTCGAAGACGCCGGGCAGACGGTCTACGTCGAGGCGCCCACCAAGTAGCCGCCGCCCGGGACCTCAGCCGCGCAGCAGCGCGACCTGGCGCTCGACCTCGCACCAGGCCGTGCCCCCGTGGCTGGTGCGCCGCTCGGCCGCCGAGGCCGGATCGAGCCAGCCGAAGACCTCCTCTGTGAACAGCGGGCTGTGCTGCCGGAGCACCTCGAGGGTGAGCAGCGAGAAGTTGCCGCCCCGGTCCTCGCACCACTTCACCAGGCTGCCGCTGACGTGGTGGGCGTCCCGGAAGGGCAGGCCCTGGCCGACCAGGTAGTCGGCCAGCTCGGTGGCCAGCAGGAAGTCCCCCTGCAGCCGCTGCGTGTAGACGTCACGCACGCTGAGGTCCCGCCACATGCCGGCCATCACCCGGGTCGAGGCCAGGGTGGTGTGCACCGCGTCGAACAGGGCCTCGCGGTCCTCCTGCAGGTCGCGGTTGTAGGCCAGCGGCAGCCCCTTCACCATGGTCAGCAGCGCGGTCAGGTCGCCGTAGACCCGGCCCGCCTTGCCTCGCACCAGCTCGGCGGCGTCGGGGTTGCGCTTCTGCGGCATGATGCTCGACCCGGTCGACCACGCCTCGCCCATGCGCACCAGGCCGAACTCGGGCGTGGACCACAGCACCAGCTCCTCGGCCATGCGGGACAGGTGGGTCATCGCGATGGCGCAGGCGGCGGCGACCTCCTGCACATGGTCCCGCGCGGCGACGGCGTCCATGGCGTTGTCGACCAGCCCGGAGAAGCCCATCAGCTCGGCGCTGCGGGCCCGGTCGATGGGATGGGGGGTCCCGGCCATGGCCCCGGCGCCCAGCGGGCTGCGGTCGACGCGGACCAGGGCGTCGCGCAGCCGCTCGCGGTCACGCCGCACCATCCAGGCGTAGGCGAGCAGGTGGTGCCCCAGCCAGATGGGCTGGCCGCGCTGCAGGTGCGTGAAGCCCGGGATCAGCGTCCGCCCGTCAGACTCGATCCGGTCCAGCAGCGCCTCCACCAAGCCGGACTGGGCCAGGTCGAGCTCGCTGATCCGACCCTTCAGCCAGAGCCGCACGTCCGTGGCCACCTGGTCGTTGCGCGAGCGCGCGGTGTGCAGCTTGCCGCCCACGGGGCCCACCAGCTCGATGAGCCGGGTCTCCACGGCCATGTGCACGTCCTCGAGCTCGATGCCCGGACGGTAGGTGCCCGCGCGCAGCTCGTCGCGGACCGCCTCCAGGCCCGCGAGGAGCTGATCGCGCTCGAGTCCGCTCACCAGCCCGACCGAGGCCAGCATGCGCGCGTGGGCCTGGCTGCCGAGGATGTCCTCCTCGAACATGCGCAGGTCCACCCCCAGCGACTCGCTGTAGGCCTGCATCTCGGCGGCGGGGCCGCCCTCGAACCGTCCGTCCCAGAGCGCCATGGGGACCTCCTGAAGGAGGCCCAGCTAACGCGGTCAGTGCGCCGTTACGTCGCCGGAGCCCGTGCTGTTCGAGTTGACCAGGGCCCCGCCCCAGAGATCGACGCCGCCCGAGCCCGAGGTGGTCACGTCGGCCGTACCGGTCACGGTCAGCTCGACGCCGCCGGAGCCGCTCACCGTGATCGTCGCCGTCTCGCAGGTCAGGCCCTGGGCCATGAAGCCGCCCGAGCCCGACAGGTGTACGTCGGCGTCCCCGCAGACACCGCTGGCCGAGCCACCGCCGCTGCCGCTGAAGTGAACGTCCAGCGCGCCCACGTCCAGCACGCCCGCGTCCACCGCGCCCGAGCCGCTGCCGTGCAGGCTGAGGTCCTCGCTGCTCACGCCCGCCAGCGAGATCCCCCCGCTGCCCGAGCTGTGCAGGCTCTCGGTGCTGCAGAGCACGTCCTCGCTGAAGACCTGACCGCTGCCGCTGCTGGCGATGCTGCGAAGGCAGGGCGCGCGCAGGTCCAGCAGGCAGGCGCCGCTGCTGTCGAGGAAGACGTCGGGCTCGGAGCGCAGGGTCAGCTCGCCATCGACCACATCGGTCCGGATGTGCTCCAGCAGGTTCTCGTCGCAGGTGAGCTCGGCCGAGGCCTCCGCCGCGGGCGTGACCCGCACGTCGACGAACATCGTGGAGCTCAATGAGGTGACGCCCTCGACGTCACGGGACTCGGTGACGAGGACGCCGTTGCCCTCGACGATGGTGCACGCGGCCAGCAGCAGGATCATGTCTCTCTCCCTCGTTGGGATGAGTGAGACACCGGCGCGCCCGGCGAACGTCACCGAATCACGGGAACCCGCCCAGAAGCTCGCGGTCGAAGCCTTGATGCTGCTGCTGATCAGCCTGGCGTTCGCCAGCGAGCTCCACGACGCGGCCCTCAGCGAGGCCGAGGCCTACCTGGGCACGCCCTGGGCCTGGAACGGCCAGGCCACCGACGAGCACCCCGGGCTGGGCTGCATGTCGCTGGTCTACCGGGCCTACGCCCAGGCCAGCGGCGTCGCGCGCTCCAGCTACCCGGTGAACCCCTCGGAGATGGTGGCCAGCGCGAAGCTGGGCCCGGTCGCGGCGCGCTTCACGCGGAGCGCCACCGCGGGCGTCGAGCAGCTCCGAGCCGGGGACGTCGTC
>CALGIB010000358.1 GCA_937915955.1 uncultured Pseudomonadota bacterium | reverse complement strand
GACTACACCGCGGTGGCCTTCGCCCCCCTTGGGGTGGACCTGTGATCCTGCCCCTCCTGCTCGGCAGGGCCCTCGCCGCCGAGGACTGGCGCGAGGCGGTCGAGCTCTCCGGCTTCGTGAACCCCGGCTTCTCGGTCCAGGTGCGCGACGCCGCAGTCCCCGAGGATCAGCTGGACATCGGCATCACCGGCTCCCGAGCAGGCCTCGTCGCCCGCGGCGAGCCGGTGGAGGCCTTCAGCTACAAGGTCTACCTGCTGCTCAAGGCCGACACCTTCCCCGCCGTGACCTCTGTCCGCACCGTGGACGTCGACAACGACGGCAAGGTCGACGGCGTCGACACCGCCACCCGCGAGGCGATGGGCAACATCGTGCGCGAGGCCTCGCTGAGCTGGAACCCGAGCCCGGTCATCGGCCTGAAGATGGGTCGCATGCCCATCCCCTTCACCTCACAGGCCCAGAGCGCGGACACAGCCCTGCTCTTCCCCGAGCGCTCCGGCCCCAACAGCGTCTTCATCGCCGACCAGGACCTCGGCGGCCTGGTGAACGTGAACGCCGGGGACGTCCTGCTGGTCAAGGCAGGCGTCTTCGACGGCGCCAGCGCCGGCGCCCTGTCCTCCTCGACCCGGGGGGCGCTCTACCTGGCCCGCGTGGACCTGCACCCGCTCGGCGAGTTCGAGTTCGACGAGGGCGACCCGCTGCGCAGCGACCTCCGGCTGGGGTTGGGCGGCGGCCTGGCCTGGCACCCCTACACGGCCTTCGACTCGGCCGGCTACCAGGCGGTCTCGGTGAACGACCTGCGCGCCACGGGCTCCCTGCGCGTCGCGGTCTCGGGCCTCTCCGCCGGCGCCGAGGTGCTCTGGCGCCAGCGGGTCGACGACCTCACCAGCCGGCCCCAGTCGGCCCTCGGAGCCTACGGACAGCTCGGCTTCTTCACCCCCGTTGGCCTCGAGCCCATCGCGCGGGTGGGCTGGACCGAGGAGGACCGCAGCTTCGACCCCCAGGCCACGCGCTGGATGGACCTGGGACTGAACATCTACCCCTTCGTCGACCGCGAGCACCCCGACGTGCTGCGCTTGACCGCCCAGTACGTGTCCGAGAACCGCGTGACCGAGGGCGAGGCCGCCCGAGGCGGCGCCCTGCGCGCCCAGCTGACCTTCTGATGCTGAGCGTTCTGCTGGCCTGCACCTCCACCCCCGAGCCCGCCCCGCCCTCCGAGACCGGCGGCCGCGACTCGGCGACGGACTCCGGGCAGCAGCCACCCCTCGACCTCATCCCGTCCTGGGACCCAGCGGACTTCACCACCGTCTACGACGTGGGCCCCGACCAGGACCTCGCCGAGCCGGGAGAGGTGCCCTGGGAGAGCCTGGAGCCAGGCACCCTGGTGCGCATCCACCACCGCGAGCAGCCCTACGCAGCCAAGTGGGTCGTGGACATCGCGGGCACCGAGGACGCCCCCATCGTCGTCCTGGGTCTGCGCTCCTCGGACGGACAGCGACCGGTCATCAGCGGCCAGGACGCGACGACGCGCCAGGCGCTCGACTACTGGAGCGAGACCCGGGCGCTGGTCAAGATCGGCGGCTCGAGCAGCCCCGGCCAGGGCGCGAGCTGGGTCTGGCTCCAGGGCCTCGATCTGCAGTCCGCGCACAGCAGCCACGGCTTCACGGACGACCGGGGTCAGCCCCAGACCTACGACGACAACGCCGCGGCGGTCTTCGTCGAGTCCGGCTCGGACCTCCACGTCGTCGACTGCGCGCTGAGCGACTCCGGCAACGGGCTCTTCGTGGCCAGCGCCTCCAGCGACGTGCAGGTCCTGGCCAACGAGATCTTCGGAAACGGCAACGTAGGCTCGGCCTACGAGCACAACAGCTACACCGAGTCCGAGCGCATCACCTTCGAGCACAACCGCTACGGGGCCCTGCGCGAGGGCGCGGACGGCAGCAACCTGAAGGACCGCAGCGCGGGCCTGGTCATCCGCTACAACCGCATCGAGGACGGCAACCGCCAGCTCGACCTGGTCGACTCCAGCCACTTCGCGGACCACCCCGAGTACGGCGACGCCTGGGTCTACGGCAACCTGCTCATCGAGGGTGCGGACCAGGGCAACTCCCAGATCCTCCACTACGGCGGCGACTCCGGGGACGAGGCCGCCTACCGCAACGGGCGGCTCTACTTCTTCCACAACACGGTGCACTCCAAGCGCACGGGCAACACGACCCTGGCGCGCCTCAGCAGCGCCGACCACTACCTCTCGGCCACCGACAACATCGTCTGGGCCGAGGGCAACCTGGGCATCCTCGAGGGTGAGGGCACCGTGCGGCTGGACGGCAACTGGCTGTCCGAGGGCTGGGTCGAGGGCTTCTCGACCGTCGGCGTGCTGCGCGACGAGGACAACACCACCGGCACCGACCCGAGCCTGGACGCCGACTATCGGCCGACCAGCGCGATGCCGGACTCCGGCGCGATGGTCAGCGGCCACACCCTGGACTGGGAGCCCACGCTGCAGGCCCGAGAGACCGACGAGGACCAGGGCGCCTTCGAATCGGACTGAACGTCGATTCGGGTGTCGAAGGGTGCCGAACCTTCGTCGGCGGGTGTCGAAGGGCTGAACACTTCGGCACCCAAGTACCTGAAATGTCGTGGGCACACAACGTGCGTTGCAGGAGGTCACCCATCGGAGGCCTCCCATGCCCAGCCAGACCACCCAGCAGACCCAGTCCCCCACCCAGACCCCCTCCCAGACCCCGCAGGCCGAGCCCAGCGCCCAGGTCGACAACAGCCAGGCCGTCGAGCAGGCCGGCCTCACGACCGGCTCGGGCCTCTTCAGCGCCGCGGGGAACCTGATGGACGCTCTGGACATCCTGCCCGAGGAGCAGGGCGTCCAGACCCTCCGGAGCCTCCCCCTGAGCATGGCGCTGGGGCTGTCGGGTCTGGCCTTCGGCCACCCGTCCTACCTCCAGTGGCTACGCGAGTTGCCCGGCGCGGTCGTCGGTCAGAGCCCGGCGCTCTGCAACAAGATGCTCCAGCGCTGGCTCTCCGTGGGCACCGAGGTCGTCGGACGCGGCGGCTTCAAGAGCCAGGGTGCCGGCATCCCGATGAAGGTCCAGACCGAGCGCTGGCTGGGCCGCCCGGCCGAGGACAAGGGCCAGATGGGCGCTCTCGTAGAGTTCTCCAGCTCGCTGGCGTCCGAGAGCGGACCCGAGGTCACCGGAGCGGGCGGGGACGTGCTCGGCGGCTCGGGCGGCGCCGACCTGAAGGTCACCCACCGGGTCCGTCTCATCGCCGAGGTCCCCGAGCTGGCCAGGAGCCTGGTGAACCAGCTGGGACCGGCCGCCTTCCTCGGCGGCCAGCTGGACATCTTCCAGGCGCTGGACTGGGCCATGGGGAGGCCCCCTGAGGTGCTCGAGCACGAGACCGAGCTCGGCGCCAGCGCGGCGGTGGAGCTCGACATCGACGAGCTGGCCGGCGGCCCCCTCGAGGACATCACCGGACTCGGCGCCCAGCAGGCGGATCGCTTCGCCGACCTCGGCATCCAGGCCGGCACAGGGGTCACCTACACCTCGGACATGCTGAGCGAGGGCTACAGGCTGCGGATCGAGGCGGGGGCCGAGGTGAGCCTCGAGCCCGGGAGCCCGCTGGCGGTCTGGGGCCTGGACGAGATTTGCGCCCTGATCTCCGAGCAGGCCGGCGTCGCCGTCGGGCTCTCGGGCCGCTTCGACCCGAACGCAGGCTGGCTCGTCGAGGACTGCTACCTGGAGCTCGACGAAGGGGCCGAGCGCCGACGCCTGGAGTTCGGCGCCAACCGAGGAGCGCTGGCCGCCTTCCTGGCCGAGCGGCTGTCCGGCGCGAGCCGCCGGGATCCGGGCCCGGACGACATCGGCGCTCGCCTGCAGGCCTCGGGGCTCGTCGCGTTGACTCGCACCCTGCGCCTGCCGATGGAGGGCAGCGAGCTCGACGAGGTCGTGCCCGACTGGATGGTCGCCCTCGAGGCCATCGCGCCTGACCAGGGCGTCGTCCGGGGCGTCAACCAGATCGAGCTGTGGGCCGAGGCCCGCGTCGACGCCGCCGCGGTCATCGCCGCCTACCGGGGGGTGCGGTTCGTCCAGCCCGAGCCCGACCTCGAGCCTACCCGACTGGCCGAGGACATCCTGCGCGGCGTCCTCGCCCATGCCCTGGCGGGACAGGAGCCTCCGGCCTGGCTGCCCGCTCCCCGCTCCGAGGCCGAGCTCTTCCAGCTCAAGACGCCTCGCCTCGTCGGGCAGGTCAGCTTTGGCGCCGGCTTCGGCCTGTCGACCTCGGCGGGCAGCGTCAGCACCGAGACCCTGGACATGGAGCTGCGCGTGGACGCCCGCTACGAGGGAGAGATCGAGGCGCAGCGGCTGGCCGAGCGCGAGCCCCAACTCCGCTGAGGCCGCCGGCCACGACCAGGCTCACCGCCGCTCGAAGGCCATCGGCACCAGGAGCGGATGCACCAGCAGTCCCTGCTCGGGAAGCAACAGCAGCTGCTGCTCATAGCCCGCGACCCCCTTGAACTTCGCATGGCCATCGAGCATCAGCAGGCGGCTCGAACCCCGCTGGTCCCAGCGGCAGCCGACCCGCTCGTAGACCCCGGCCAGGCTGCTGTCCATCGCGCAGTCGTCTCCCCGGACCACCAGGGCGTGCATGCCCGAAATCCCGTACAGCCCCTCGGAGCCGGACATCACCCCGACGCCCGTCACGTTGAAGTTGACCAGGCCCAGGTGCAGCCGGCCCTCACCATCGACGTAGGCCCCGAACTCTTGCGTCACCCCGCTGTGGCTCACCTTCAGCCGGTGGTGACCGAGCTCCCAGGGCCCGCTGACCTCGAGCGCCTCACAGCGGCGCCCCACGATGACCTGGCCCTGGCCGTCGACGGTCACGGAGCAGGGCGGCTCCAGCGTCAGCGTGGCCACGCCGCCCTCCAGCACCATGCTCCCGTGGGGCCCCTCCCAACGTCCGGGGGCGAGCATGTCCTCGAGCAGCGCCTGCTGGGGCTCAGACACGGCCTGAGCCAGCAGCACCGCGGGCCCCTCCGGCGGCCAGGCCGCGACGACCTCATCCGGCGGCGTCGCGCAGCCCAGCAGGATCCAGAACGGCATGCCGGCATGCTCGCACGCGGGTAGTCTGCCCAGCATGCTCGCACTGCTCCTGGCCTGTGCCCCCACTGACGACGGCTTCGACGGCCCCATTCGTCGAGGCCCGCGCGGAGACCAGGACGACACGGCGCAGGAGACCGACGCCGACGCGGACGGCGACTCGGACTCGGACAGCGACGCGGACGCGGACGCAGACACCGACAGCGACGCCGACACCGACTGCCTGAACGAGCCCAGCTACGCCAGCCCCGACCCGCCGACCACCGGGGACATCTGCAGCAACATGGACTGGGACATGTCCCCGGACGGCTGGTACATCGTCTCCCAGTTCGGCACCAGCAATGACGGCACGACCTGGGGCAACAACACCACCTGCTACTGGCTGCAGAAGACCTACGACTACTACGGCTGCCGGTACGACTCCGGCCGGGGCGAGTGCCTGGACAACGACGACCAGATCGACTGGGTCCAGGGGGACGTGGACTACGACTACGGCGAGGTGCTCGACGCCATCGACGACTACGCGCCCGGCGACGTGCCCTGGCCCGAGATCTTCTACGTCGCGGGCGCCCAGCGCTTCCACTGCGGGACCACCCTGCGCGTGACCAACCCCCGGAACGGCCGCTGCGTGGTCGTCTATGCCGAGGACGGCGGACCCAACGCCACCTACGAGACCGCCTCCTACGGCGGTCGCCGCATCCTGGACAGCAGCCCGGCGGTCATCGAGTTCCTGGACGTCCAGAAGCACGGCTGGTCCAGCAGCGAGCTGCTCTACGTCGAGTTCGGCCTGCCGGGTGACGTGCCCGGCCAGTCCTGCGGCACCTGCCAGAGCGACCCTGCCCGCCAGGGAAACGAGACGCTGAGGTCCCCCTGGGATCCCGACCACCTGACGGGCATCGACTGCCCCTGAGAGGCCCCATGTTCCTGCTGCTCACCCTCGCCTGCACCGACTAAGACCTGGTCAAGGGCGACGACGTCACGGACCCGCTGCGGGACTCGGACCCGGGCTGCCCCGAGAGCTTCCCGGACTGCGACGAGCCGGTGAGTCGGACGAGCCCGTCGACAGCGTGCCGGACAACCCCGACGACTGCGCGGTCGTCACGGCCTCGGTCGGGGCGGTGACCGTGGACGATGAGTGCGTGGGCACCGGCGGCGGCGGCGGCTCGGTCGAGGACGCCTTCGACCTGGTCATCGAGTACCAGTACACCTCGGCCGGCAGCGGCAGCATCGTCATGCCGGCCATCGGCAACGTGGACGACGACAACGGCGACGGCAAGGTCGACGAGAACGACACCCCCGACATCGCGTTCACGACCTGGAGCGCGAACACCCTGGTGGTGCTCTCGGGCGACGGCAGCGGCGTGATCTTCGAGGTCTCCGGCTTCTCGGGCCAGGGCGGCGTGAGCATCGCCGACGTGGACAGCGACGGCGAGCCCGAGGTCATCGCCATCACCACGAGCAACCAGATCGCGGCGGTGAGCAGCAACGGCACGACCGAGTGGACCAGCGCCAGCTTCGGCATGATGAGCTACCCCCAGCCGACGGTCGCCGACCTGGACGCCGACGGCAAGCCCGAGGTGATCGGAGACCTCGGCGTCGTCAACGGCGAAGACGGCAGCACCGTGGCCAGCCTGTCCGGGCTGAACAACTCCTGGCGCACCCCCATCGCGGCCGACATCGACCTGGACGGCAAGCAGGAGATCATCCTGGCCAACGGCGTCTACAGCTCGACGGGGACCATGAAGTGGAGCAACCCCGGCACCGGCGCTGGGAACTTCGGCGCCGTAGCCAACATCGACAGCGACCCCGAGGCCGAGGTCTTCTTCGTCTCGGGCAGCACGCTCTACATCCACGAGCACGACGGCACCCTGATCCGTCAGATCACCATCCCCGGCACGAACCCCGGACCGCCCTCGGTGGCGGACTTCGACGGGGACGGAGACGTCGAGATCGCCATCCCCGCCAACACCAAGCTGTCTGTGTGGGATGTCGACGGCACGATGCTCTGGGACACCGGCATCAACGACAGCTCGGGCCTGGCCGGCTGCAGCGGCTACGACATGGACGGAGACGGCGCCTACGAGGTGCTCTACGCCGACCAGGACGCCCTGCGCATCTACGACGGCGCCACGGGCGCGCTGTTCTACGAGAACTACAGCCACAGCAGCGGCACCGTCTGGGAGTACCCGGTCATCGCCGACATCGACGGCGACCTGTCCGCCGAGATCTGCATCAGCTCCAACGGCGGCACCTACAAGGGCGTGACATGCTTCGGTCACGCCGGCGATGGCTGGCCCCGCTCGGGCCCCACCTGGAGCACCCACGACTTCGCGGTGACGAACATCGAGCCGGATGGCTCGGTGCCCAAGGTGCCCGAGGTCAGCTGGAAGAACTACAACGTCTTCCGCGCCCGCCCCTCGGTGGACGACCCCTCGGTTGGGGATGTGGCCGGCAGCCTGATCGACATGTGCGTCGCCGACTGCACCGACGGCCCCATCAAGCTGAGCTTCCAGGCCTACAACGCCGGCGGCGAGCTGATCGAGGCCGGCACCCCCTGGGCCCTCTACAAGAACGACGCCGGCACCCTGAGCCTGGTGACCACCGGCGCTCTGGAGGAGCTGCCCAGCGGCGTCGCGATGCCGGGCTTCGTGGTCGAGGTCACCCCACAAGACATGGGGCTCAACGGCTTCGTGCTGGCGCTGGACGACGACGGCACGGGGCTCGGCACCGTCGACGAGTGCGACGAGACGAACAACCTCATCGAGTTCCCCGACAAGATCTGTCAGTAGCGGCCTGGGCCTCGACCGTCTCCCGGCGCTCGCTGATAATCAGGCTGGCTGGAGGCCGACCGCCAAGCAGCCACGCGCCACGACCTGGCCGGTACAGGGTGGCCCATCAGCGACGGTCGGAGGCGCTGAGGTAGCCGCCGGGTGATCTCTATGCAGG
>CALGIB010000357.1 GCA_937915955.1 uncultured Pseudomonadota bacterium | reverse complement strand
CCTCAAGGCCGAGCTCGTCCACCAGCAAGCCGCTGGCGTCCACGAAGCCACCGTCGGCCTCACGGATCCGGTCAAAGGCCTCGCCCAGCGCCTCCTGGAAGCGCAGCACCTTGGCTTTGTAGCCAGGGGTGTCCACGTTCGAGAGGTTCGACGCGATCAGGCCCTGCTGGTGCAGGCGAAGATCCAGAGTCGCGCCGAGGCCGTGATGCAAGCCATCGAAGAGGAAGTCGGACATGCCCTCTCCTGCGGGTTCGGCCCCTGTTCGGACAACTCCGGCGGATGTTGAGGGCTTTCCGGCCACTCACACATAAACTTAACGATCATCACCTCTTGCGCTGTGCGATCGCCTGCTCGAAGGCACGGTCGCGGTCGCCCTCGCGGCCCAGCGCGGCCCAGAGGTCGTCGTCCCCGTCCAGGGCGGCCTCGAGCAGCGGGTCATCGATGCCTGCCTCACGGGCCCCCTCGGCGGCCAGCCATGTGCCGTAGCGGCGGCTCACCTCGTCGCTGGCCCGACCGGCGCCCTCGCGAGCAGCCTTCGAGGCCTCCTCGGACCTCCCTCGCTCCATCAGACAGGTGGCGAGCAGCATGTGCCCCTCGCCCTGAAGGAGGGCGGGCGGCAAGGGCTCGCGTCGCGTCAGGGCCTGAAGGGCGGGCACGGCCCGATCGCAGCGGCCCTGGGTCCCGTCCAGCAGCGCCATCCTGGCGCCCGCCTCATCGCGCACGTCGCGCACCATCGCCGCCTGACGCCAGGCGGTCAGAGCCCGGTCCGGACGCTCCAGATCGAGCTGGACCTGGCCCTCCAGCAGCAGAGCCCGACCAGCCAGATCCTGAGGGAGTCCCTCCGAGCGGGCGAACTTGAGCGTCCGCAAGGCGTCCTCGGCCCGGCCAGTGAGCTGGTACAGCTCGGCCAGCTCGACCAGCGCCTCGGAGCGCACCTCGTTCCGCCGCGTCTGGATCTCGAAGATGGTGCGCTGGACCTCCAGCGCCTCCTCGACCAGTCCCAGCTCGCGGTAGGATTCCGCGACGATCTCAACAGCTTCGGTGTCGTCCACCTGGACCAGCAGCTGCCGTCGCCAGCGCTCTCGCCACATGGCCAGCAGCTCCACCCGCCGGTCCGCCCGGACCAGCTGCAGCACGCGCTCGGACAAGCCGCGCCAGAGCTGCGCCGTCACGTCCGAGCCCCGGATGTCGCGGCCGTGCTCGTCGACCAGACGCACCAGCAGCTCCAACGACTGGTCGAGATCACCCAGCTCCGCGCTGATCTGGGACAAGAGATACAGACTCTCGGCCCCGACCCTGCCCTCCTGGTGGGCGAAGCCATACAGGTCCGGGATGCCGCCTGCCCAGGACCTCGGACCGTCCTCGGTCAGCACCAGCATGCGCTTGCGCAGCCAGACCAGCGAGCCGAGTTCGCCAGCGGCCACCTCGGCCCAGGCCTCTCGTGCGCCCTGACCCTGGTGCGTGAGGAAGCAGGCGTCCCCGAGGCTGGCCAGGGCCACGTCGCGGAGCTCGCCCCCGGGAAGCCCCCAGGCGGCGGCCTCGAGCAGCGGGCGCGCCTCGCCCGGTCGACCGTCCACCATCAGGAGCTGGCCTGCAAGGAGCAGGGCGTCGGGCCGCCCGGTGCTGGCCGCCAGCGCACGGCCCGTGGGGCCCGGGGGCGGGTCCTGTGTCTCCAGCGCCACCATGCCGAGGCACTCCAGCACCTGCTCATCACGGACCCGCGCGCGCGCGGCGTCCGCGCAGCGCTCCCGCGCGTCCTCGCCCCTCCCCACGGTCAACGAGGTCTGTGCGCGATGGAGGGCCAGAGTGGCCGCAGGCCACGGCGCGTCCTGCTCCGCCACCTGGTCGAAGTAATAGGCGGCCTCTCGATACAGACCCAGCTCGAGGTGGGCTTGCCCCAGCCGGAACAGGGCGGCCGCCTTCACGTAGGGGTCTTCGGTCCGGGTCAGGGCGTGGCGCTGCCGATCGATGCCCTCGAGGCTGTCATCGCGAGCGAGCAGGTCGCGGTAGGGGGCCTGGACATTGGCCTCCCAGTCGCCGGCGAGGGGGTGCTGCTGCTCGGGGCGCAGCCGCAGCGCCCAAGCCGTCCCTCCCAGCGGCCTCAGGCTGGTGGTCGGCGCCCCCGGCGAGAGCGGCTCGACCTGGCCCGCCAGCAGGTCGTCGAGGCTCGGCCCGGGCTGCACAGGGAGCACCTCCCCGGTCCCGGGCTCCAGCAACAGGACCAGGTCGGGGCCCTCCCAAGCCAGGGACGGCGAGGCGGGCTGTTCAGGATCCATCCACACCGAGACCAGCCAGACTCCGCTGCCGAGTCCCGTCGCGTCCACATCAAGGACGCCGGGGCCCCCATAGGCCGGGAGCTGCTCTTCGAGGCGCAGCCGGTTGTCGTGGATCATCCACTGGAGCAGATCGGGACGGGTCTGAGGCAGCGGTCGGGCGACCGAGCCGGGGCTGGGGCGCAGCAAGACCCGGCCGGTCGAGGACCAGGCCAGGGTCGAGAGCAGGAGCCAGCTCACTTGAAGCGGACCCCGAGACCCACCGAGCCTCGCCAGGCTGCGAGGTCGAGGCCGTCCTCGGGCTCCTTCTGGATCCGTCGTCCCACCGCCAGCTCGACGCACACGCCGTCGAACCGCCCGTCGCTGTGGGGTGCCGGGTGGATGCCTGTGTCGAAGCGGAGACCGCCTCGCACATCCAGCGTCACCTTGGTCCCCGAGACGTTCGTCGTGCCAGCGTCGAGCGCCTCGGTGTCGTCGACGAGTGCAGAGAACTCCTCCTTCCAGACCGCCAGGCTGGGCCCGGCGCCGAAGAAGAGGCCGGCCCCGTTTCCTCCCACGGGCAGGCGCCCCTCCAGGAGGAGGGACACCGGCACCAGCTGGAAGCTGCTCTGGGTGTCGGCCGCCTCGCCGGAGTCCCGAAGGACCTCGGTGCCCTTCACGCGCTGGTAGCCCAGCTCGAAGTCGAGCAGCACGTAGGGGTCCAGTGGAATGACCACGCCGGCCCCGTACATGAAGGTATTTGCCCGATAGACTTGAACGATCTCTGGAGCTTCCCAGATCTCGCCGAGGCCCTTGACCGTCAGCGTGACGCCCTGTTCGCGGACCTGTTCCAGCACGGGAGGGAGCGGCTCAAGCTCGGGCTCGCTGCCCGGCTTCACCGGGGGCCCCTTCGCCAGAGCGCTAGCTACGAGCCAAAGCATCGAGCTCACGGCGCCTCTCCTTTCTCTGCTGCTCGAACGCGAAGGCGATGAGCAGGTCTTGAACGCTGGGATCGGCGTCGACCCACCGAAGCTCGGTGCCGCCGGCCTCGGGCCGGACCTCCGCGTCGGTCGAGACCAGGTGGTAGGCACCCCCGACCCTGAGGCCAAGGTGGACCAGGGCGGCGCGGGAGCCGTGCGACTCGGAGACCCACATGCCGTCTCCGCCGATGGTGGCGTGGACCTGACGCAGCGCCAGTCCGCGGCCTCGAAGGACGCTGCGGCGGTGCAGCAGCTCCACCTCGCGCTCTAGGGTCTCCACGGCGTCCAGGACCAGCGCCAGCGACGCTCGGACCTCGGCGTCACGACGGGTCGAGAGCCGGTCCAGCGACTGCCGGGCTTCCGCCGCGAGCCGGCGCGCCTGGATGGGCTGCATGCCCGAGGCGTGACTGCCCGCCTCGTCCAGCGCGAGCTCGACGGTGGCCTCGACCCGGAACCAGTGCTTGTTGTCCACGGAGTGCGAATCGGACAGGCGGCCCTGCGCTCAAGCCTTTTTCCGCAGGCGCTGTCCCTGCCGGTTGGGCTTCAGCCAGCCGTAGCCACGCATCGCCCGCCTCCCCTTGCCCGCCTTGTGGAGGCTGCGCTGGATGTCGGCCTGTCGTCCCAACACCGCGGACTCCAGCTCAACCAGGGCCGAGGCCAGGCCCTGGAGCTCCTCGCGGGTCAGCTCCGAGGCGGAGCCCTGGATCGCCTGGAAGATCCTCCCCGGGCGGTCGGGATCGAGGTCTTCCCCTTCGGCCAGCGAATCCACGAGATCGGCGATCTCTGCATGCAGGGCCGAGGCGTCCATCTCAGCCCTCGTCTCCGGCGTTGCTGACCCAGCCGTCCAGGAGCGTCCTGCAGACCCGCTGGACCCCGGCCAGCCGCTCGAGCTGCCGGCCCGTCGAGGCCGCGTTCAGCTCCCGGATGCACCACACGTAGAGCCTGCGGAGGTTGTCGCAGAGCTCTGGGGCCACCTCGTGGTCCAGCCCGAAGACCAGCTCAGAATAGATGGCCCGGACGTGGTGCAAGGCGGCCTGCCACCCGGGCCAGTCCTCGGCCTCGTGGCAGCGCTGCGCCTCGTCGAGCTTCAGCACGGCCTTGCGCAGCAGCATCACCAACAGTTGGCTCTGCGAGGCCGCTTGGACACGGTTCTTCTGGTAGCTGGCGATGCCTCTCACACGGACTCCCTCAGGCTCTAAGGCGGGACCACGATCACGCGTTCAGCAACGCGCCGAGGTAGCCTTGTGTGGACTGGAGCTGACCCAGTACGGTCTCCATGGTCGTATACTGGGCGCGCAGGCGCGCCTCCATGTTCTCGAGGCGCAGCTCGATCTGGGCGATGGCGTCGTCCAGATCGTCGACGGTGTCCTCGAGCGTCTCTGTGCGGTTCTCGAGCAGCCCACTGTCGGCCAGGTACAGATCGTCCATGCGCGAGGTGATCGAGTGGACCAGCCCCTCGTCCGACGTGAACAGCCCCATCACCGCCTCACGGTCGGCGTCGAAGGCGTCCTCAAACGCCGCGCTGTCGAACTCGAGCTTGCCGGTCTGCTTGGTGTTGATGCCGATGAGACCGACGCCGAAGTAGCCGCCGTCCGGGTCGTAGTTCGCCGAGATCAGGGTCCCCAGATCGTCCATGATGCCG
>CALGIB010000356.1 GCA_937915955.1 uncultured Pseudomonadota bacterium | reverse complement strand
GTGGTGCTCGTGACCGGGCTGTCCCTTGTAGGGCGGGATGACGTGCACGTCGGCGTCGAAGGCCCCCGGACCGATGCGATCCAGCTCGGTGATGCCGACCTCTTCGGCGATCTCGCGACGGGCCGCAGCCAGGATGTCGCGGTCCTCCGGGTCCACGTGCCCGCCGGGCTGCAGCCAGCGCTTCAGTTTGCTGTGGAAGATGAGCAGCAGCTCCTCGCCTGAGGGCGACAACAGGAAGCTGCTGGCCGTGAAGTGGCCCGGGGTGAAGTGGTGGCGGGAGAAGGGGTCCCCAGGGCTCTCGCACAGCGCCAGCATCCGGGCCTTGTAGCCGGCCTCCTCGGCGTCGTGGGCGCGCAGCCCGTCCAGCAGGTCGCGCAGGTGCCTCGCTCGCGTCGTCATCTCCGCTCTCGCAGCCTGCCAGCCGTCCCAGCGGCGCTGCTCCCTGCGGCGCTGGGCCTCGAACTTGGCGGGCTCGTCGCGGCGCACGCGCAGGGGCTCGCCGGTGATGGGGTGGGGGAGCTCGACCTGCACGGCGCACAGGAAGAGACCGGCGTGCTTGAGCACCTTGCCCTGGGTGTAGACCGTGTCGCCCAGGACCGGCGTGCCCAGCTCGGCCATGTGCCGACGGAGCTGGTGGGTGCGCCCGGTGACGGGAGAGAGCTCCACCGTCGTCAGCCAGCCCGGGCTCAGGCTTCGCGCGTGTCCGAGGGTCGCGTAGGTGCTGAGCGCGGCGCGACCCTCGACGGGCGAGTCCACCCGGCCGGAGCCCTCGAGTCGACCCAGCAGCAGCGCGCGATAGGTCTTGTGGACCCGGCGCTCCTGGAAGGCCCGACCCAGCTCGACCATGGCCGAGGCCGTCTTCGCGCAGACCACCAGCCCCGAGGTCTGGAAGTCCAGCCGGTGGACGGGCCGAGGAGCGGGCAGGGCGTCCGGCTGGGGTGAGGGCCGCAGGTTGCTCGGCAGCGCGTGCTCCAGTGTCTTCCAGCGGGCGCCGTTGGTCAGGACGCCGGCGGGCTTGGTGACCACGGCCATGTGCTCGTCCTCGAAGTGCACCTCGAGGTCCAGCTCGAAGAGCCTCGAGGGCGGCGGGCGCCCGATGGCCAGCAGCGTGACGGTCTGGCCGGCGAGCAGGATCCGGCTCGACTCGACGATCTCGCCCTCGAGCAGGATCAGCTCCTTCTTGATGAGCTTTCGCGCGAAGGCCCGGCTGGGGACCTCGATGAAGGCCTCGGCGCACCAGCGGTCGATGCGGGTGCCCTCGGGCAGGTCCTCGGGGACCCGCGCGGTCAGGGCCACGGGGCGGGCGCTGACGCCCTTGTCCCCGCCGCCTCTCATGCCCGCGACTCGAGCTCGGTCCAGCGGCTGTAGAGCACCTCGATCTGCTTCTGCAGGTCCGTGTGCTGGCCGGTCAGGACCGCGACCTGATCGGGACGATCCCGGTAGAGGCCGGGCGCCGCCAGGGCCGCTTCGAGGTCCTGGAGCCCCTGCTCGGCCTGCTCGATCTGCTTGGGCAGGGCCTCGAGCTGCTGCTTCTCCTTGTAGGAGAGCTTGCGGGCCGCCGGCTTGGGCTTGTCCTGGGCCACCTTCTTCCGGGGCCTGGCGGCGTCCTTGGCGCGCTGGGCGATGGCCTTGAGGTGCTGCTGCCGGTCGGCGTAGCGCTGCACCCGGTCCCCCTCGAAGGCGAGCACGCTGGTGGACACCCGGTCGAGCAGGGCGCGGTCGTGGGTCACGATCAGCGCGGCGCCGTCGAAGCCCAACAGGGCCTCCTCCAGGACCCGCAGGGTCTGCAGATCCAGATCGTTGGTCGGCTCGTCGAGGATGAGCAGGTTGGCGCCCTGCAGCAGCAGTCGAGCCAGCAGCAGACGGGCGCGCTCGCCGCCGGAGAGGGCGTCGACGGACTGGTCGTAGTGCTGTCGCGTGAACAGGAAGCGGCCCAGGAAGCTGGCCACGTGGATGGCCCGGCCGCCGATGAAGACGTGGTCGTTGCCGCCGCCGGCCGCCTCCCAGACGGTGACGTCCGTGGGCAGCCCGCTGCGCTCCTGGTCGAGCACGGCCAGCTTGACGCGGTTGCCGAGCACCACCTCTCCTGCGTCCTGCTGGATCTGACCGGCGATGATGCGCAGCAGCGTGGACTTGCCCGAGCCGTTGGGCCCCAGGATGCCGAGGCGCTCGCCCGGCGACACGGACAGGTTCAAGCCCTCGAAGAGCTGGCGACCGCCGAAGCCGATGGCCAGGTCGTGCAGCTCCACGACGGTGCTGCCCAGCTTGGCGCCGCTGCGCAGATCCAGGCTGAAGGAAGCGCCGCGACCGATCAGGGGCCCCTTGGCGCGCAGCGCGTCCAGGCGCTCCAGGCGGGCCTTCTGCTTGGTTGTGCGGGCCGCTGGGGAGCGGCTGGCCCACTCCGCCTCGCGAGCGATCTGGTCGAGGCGGCGGTCCTCGCCCTTCTGCAGCGAGGCCTGCCGCTCGGCCCGGGTCAGCAGGTAGTCGGCGTAGCTGCCCTCGTAGCCGACGCAGGCCCCCATCTCGATCTCGACGATGCGGTCTGCGACCGCCTCGAGCAGGTAACGATCGTGGGTGACCAGCACGAGCGCGCCCTCGTAGGAGGCGAGCCAGCCCTGGAGCCACTCGATGGCGTCGGCGTCGAGGTGGTTGGTGGGCTCGTCCAGCAGCAGGATCTCGGGTCGGCCCAGCAGGGCTCGAGCCAGCGCGACGCGGCGCTCTTCGCCTCCGCTGAGGCGCTCGAGGCGAGCCTCGGCGGGGGGGCAGCCGACCCGGTCGCAGACGGCCTCGAGCTCGTGCGAGAGATCCCAGCCGAAGCGGTCCAGGAGCTCCTGCAGCTCTCCGGAGGTCTCCAGGTCCTCGGCGTCGATCGCCGCCTCCCAGCGCTCGCGCAGCTCGGTGTGCCAGGACAGCCCCTCGGCCACGGCCTCGCCCACCGTCTCGCCGGTCAGCTCGGGCACCTGGCCCAGCCAGCCCAGCCGCCCCTGCACGCGCACCTCCCCCAGGTCGGCCTCGGCACGGCCGCCCAGCACCGCCAGGAGGGTGGACTTTCCGCAGCCGTTGGCGCCCACCAGACCCAGCTTCTGGCCGGGGTGCACGGTCAGATCACAGCCCCTCAGGATCGCTCGGTCCCCGAAGGCCTTCTCTACGCCGACGCAGCGGAGCAGGGTCTTCATGCGCGCAACTCCAGGAACAGGTCGATGGCTTCGGCGAAGCCGTGGCCCCCCTCGGCGCGGGTGATCCAGCGGGGGTGCTGCTCCATGCGAGGCAGGAAGCGAGCGACGTTGGCCACCCCGACCGAGGCGTCGAAGAAGCCGAACATGGGCTCGTCGTTGGCCGAGTCGCCGAAGAAGGCGTAGCGCGCGCGCTCCTCGTCCAGGTCCTCGTCCCAGAGCTCCTTGAGGATCCCTCGGCAGCCCTCGAGCTTGTCGAAGCGGCCGAACCAGCCGTTGACGTGGATCGAGCTGATCTTGCAGACGGCGCCGGCCCGCTCGAAGCAGGCCACGATGCGGTCGATCTCGGAGTCCCCCAGCGCCGGGACGTCCTCGCAGAAGTCGATGGCCAGGTCCAGCTCGCGGTAGGGCTGGTCTGAAGCCAGCGCCGTCCCCGGCACCTCGGCCAGGATGCTCTCGCCGAGGCCGACCAGGCGGGCCTTGTTGGCCCCTCTCGTGGCCTCGTCCTGCAGGAAGCGCCGGTGCAGCCGCCCGCCCCGGTGGAAGAACCAGAGGCCCCCGTTCTCGCCGACGACGCCGTCGACCGGCCACATGCGCGCGAAGTGGTCGACCCAGCCGCCGGGTCGGCCCGTGATGGGGACCACGCGCAGGCCGGCGTCCTGTAGCCGCTGCAGCGCCAGGAAGGCCTCGGGGACGAGGCGCCCCTCGTGCGTCAGGGTGTCGTCGATGTCGCAGAACACGCCCTTGAGGGCGCGGACATCGGCGGCCGGGATTTCCGAGATGGGGGCAGGCATGGCCGCGCTCTATCCCGGTTACTCCAGCTGCATGCGCTACCGACTCCTGCAGTGGCTCGCCTGCCCCGCCTGTGGCGAGGAAGACCTGACGCTCGAGACCTCCAGGGTCGACAACGACCACACCTTCGCAGGCGCCTGGACCGAGGGCGAGGGCCAGGGACGAGGCCTGGATCTTGACGAGCGTCGGCTGGTCGAGATCCTCGAGGGCGCCCTGCACTGCCCGGCCTGCTCGGCGGTCTACCCCATCCGGGACGGCATCCCGCGCATGCTTCCCCAGGGCTACTCCGGCGCCCAGACCTCGGGGCATCGCTGGACCAGCTTCGACGGCTCATTGCCCGAGTACGAGGAGAACTTCCTGGACATGGCCCACCCGTTGAAGCCTTCGGACTACCTGGGCAAGGTCGTGCTGGACGCGGGCTGTGGCTTCGGTCGGCACGCCTTCTTCGCGGCCCGCTACGGCGCCGAGGTCGTCGCGCTGGACAACTCCGAGGAGGCGGTGGCCTCGGCCAGGCGAAACACGGCCGGCTCCCAGCGCGTGCACGTGGTCCAGGGGGACGTGCAGCGGCCCCCCTTCCGGCAGCTCGCCTTCGACCGGGTCTACAGCTTCGGCGTGCTGCACCACATGGCCCAGCCGGAGCAGGCCTTCGCGGCCCTGAGCTCGCTGGTGCGCTCCGGAGGCCAGCTGCAGCTCTGGGTCTACGGGCCTCGGGCCGGCAGCTCGGCCATCGCCTCGGGGGCGCTGCGGGGCGCCGCAGCGAACATGAACGACGAGACCCTCTACCGCTTCAGCGCAGCCATCGCGCGGGCCCTCAGGCTGTTCTCGCACACGCCCTACCGCTTCCTGGGCGGGCTGCCGGTCCTCGGCTCGGTGGTCTCTCACCTGCCCACCCACGATCACCACAAGTGGCC